>NZ_JBFTSF010000038.1:0-50589 GCF_056399905.1 Cupriavidus sp. 01L46 | reverse complement strand
CCCGCGAAGAGAAACGCCCAGCGAAAATCGCCGAGCGTAAAGTGCGGCACGTCGCTGGCCTCGCCGCGCAGCGATGCGGCAATCCTCAGCGACAGCGAGCCAAACGCGATGCCAAGGCCGATCGACATCTGCTGGGCAGCATTCCATAGCGTATTGGCGCTGCTCATCTGGTTTTGCGGGATATCGGCATAGGCCAGCGTGGCGAGCGTGGAGAACTGCATTGAGCGCGTCACGCCGTAGATAAACACCACGAACAGCACGATGGCGAGCGGCGTCTCGGGCGTGAGCAACCCGCACGCGACGATGAACAGGCTGGCGAAAGCCACGTCGACGATCGCGGTGGCACGAAAGCCGTAGTGTTGCAGCACGCGCGTGGTCAATGCCTTCATGCCGAGGTTGCCGAGCGCGCTGGCTAGCAGCAACAGCCCGGAGCGGAACGCGGACAGCCCGAAGCCAACCTGGAACAGCAGAGGCATCAGGTACGGCACCGCCCCGATGCCGATACGGGTGACGGACCCGGTGATCACGGTGACCGAGAACGTCGGCACGCGCAGCGTCGTGAAATCGAGCAGCGGATGCTCGCGCCCCGCTGCATGGCGCACGGCCAGCACGCCCAGGGCGACGCCAGCAGCCACGAAAGCGCCCGCCGTTGCCAGGCTGGAGCCTTGCTGGCTGGCCAGCTCCGTGCCGTACAGCACGAAGGTGAGCGTGGTCCCGCTGAGCAGGAAGCCAACGATATCAAGCGGCTTGGGCTCGCTCGCGCGTTCGTTGCGGATCATCATGAAGGTGGCGATCAGCGCGGCAATGCCGAATGGCACGTTAAGCAGGAAGATCCAGCGCCAGGAGGCGTAGGTGGTGATGAACCCGCCGATGGGCGGCCCCACCACGGGCGCCACGATGGCCGGCCAGGTGATGGTGGAAATGGCCTTGATCAATTGGCGCTTATCCGTGTTGCGCACCACGATCAGCCGACCGACCGGCACCATCATCGCGCCGCCAATGCCCTGCAGCACGCGCGCCGCGGTGAACGCGAACAACCCGTTCGATGCGCCGCACAGCACCGAGGCCACCGTGAAAACAACGATCGCCCCGCCGAACACCGTCCTTGACCCAAAGCGATCAGCGATCCAGCCACTGATCGGGATAAACACCGCCAGCGCCAGCATATAGGCCGTCATGCCCAGGCTCAGGTCATTCGGCCCGACCCCGAACGACCGCGCCATCTGCGGCAACGCAGTAGCGAGCACGGTGGTATCGAGGTACTCCATGAAGAAGGTAGCCGCGACGAGATAAGGCAGGAATCTCATCGACGATGACTGGGTTTGCGTGTGGTCCATGGAGCGGCGGGTGCGGGGGATGCGGGTCTGCGCGGCGAAGCGGGCGGACCGCCTTTTTGCCACCGGAAAAGCCATTTCAAGCCAGGATGGCAATCATACCGGGCATCGGCAAAGGACGTTCGCCCACGCCCGGCCCCGCGCAGCCGTCATGCCGCGCCTGCGCGCGCCGGGCCCTCCGCCTGGCGCTGCGGCACGCGCACCGGGTCGACATGGGTCATCACATTGAGCACGTCCTGAATCTGCATGGCGGCAAGGCGCGCCTCCACCGCAATACGGTGCCCTGCTTCGACTGTCATTGCGCCATCGATCTCCAGATGCACGTCGACCAGGATCGCGTCGCCCATCTTGCGGGTCTTCAGGTCATGCAGGCCCAGCACGCCAGGCGTGGCCAGCATGGCCTGGCGAATCGCCTCGATGCTCTGCGCGTCCACGGCACGGTCCATCAGGTCATGCAGGGCATCCCAGGAGAACTTCCAGCCCATCCTGGTCACCATCAGGCCGACCACCAGCGCGGCCACAGGGTCGAGCATGTGGTAGCCAAGCAGGTTGCCGCCGATGCCCACGGCGACCACCAGCGACGATGCCGCATCCGAGCGCGCATGCCATGCGTTGGCAACCAGCATGCTGGAGCGCACGCGCTCGGCCACGGCAAGCATGTAGCGGAACAACGATTCCTTTGCCGCCAGCGCGCCCAATGCCACCCATAGCGCGACACCCTTGACCGGCTGGATCAGATCGGGATGCTCCAGCTTTTGCACAGCCGACCACAGCATGCCGACGCCGACCGCGAGCAACAGCAGGCCGATCGCCAGCGAGGCGGCGGTCTCGAAACGCTGGTGGCCGTACTGGTGGTCGGCATCCGCGCCCTTGCGGCTATGGTGGCTGGCAAACAGCACGACAAAGTCCGAGACCAGGTCGGAGAGCGAGTGAATGGCATCCGCGATCAATGCCTGGGAGCCGGCCACCACGCCCGCCACCAGCTGCATGCAGGTCAGCAGGATATTCACGGCCACGCTCACCCAGGTGCTGCGCCGCGCCGCCTGGTCCCGGGCGGGCGTTTCTACCTCGGCCTCGTCGATGACCTCATCAGTTCGCATCGATGGATGACTCCTGTTGTCCGGCTCACGTCCGGTTTATGTCCGGTTTATGCTCAATTAGCGTCCGGTCAATGCCTTGCCGGGTAAAACGCGGCCGCGTCCGAGCCATTCCAGCCACTCGAACAGCGCCATTCCGGCCAGCATGGCCAGCACAAAGACTGCGCCTTGCCATGCGCCCGCGCCCAGCAGCACCAGCGCCGGCCCCGGGCAGATCCCCGCCAGCCCCCAGCCCACACCGAACAACAGGCTACCACCAAGCAAGCGCCGGTCAATCCGGCGCGACGCCGGCAGCTGCATGGGCAAGCCCAGCAGCGAGACGGCACGCCGCCGGGCAATGCAGAACGCCACCACGCCCACCGCGATCGCGCCGCCCATCACCAGCGCCAGCGAGGGATCCCAGCGCCCGGCAAGGTCGAGGAATCCGAGCACCTTCTCTGGATTGGCCATGCCGGCCAGGATCAGCCCGAGGCCGAATACCAGGCCAGAGGCCAGCGAGATCAGCAAGGAAGAAAGGCGGTTCATGTCGCTCCTCATGCGCCGAGCAAGTGCCGTGCGACAAAGACCGTCGCAAAACCGGCCCCCATAAAGGCCGCTGTGGCCGCCAGCGAGCGTGGCGAGAGCCGCGATAGCCCGCAAACGCCATGCCCACTGGTGCAGCCCGCGCCGTAGCGGGTACCCAATCCCACCAGCAAGCCGGCGACGGCCAGCAGGCCGGCGCCGGCATGGACCCGAATCTCCGGCAGCGCGCCGAACAGGCGCCAGAGCAGCGGTGCCGCCAGCAGGCCAAGCACAAAGGCGATACGCCAGCCGGCTTCCGCGCGCGTTGGCCGCAGCAAGCCACCAATGATGCCGCTGATGCCCGCGATGCGCCCGTTGAGCAGCACGAGCGCGGCGGCGGCCAGTCCAATCAGCAGGCCCCCGCCCAGCGCGGACCAGGGCGTGAAGTGTGTCCAGTCAATGATCATGGCCAGTGGCTCCTTCATTCAGTGGGGCAATACAGGGCGTAAAGCGTTTCGAGCACGGCCAGCACCCGCGCATCGGCAACCGCGTAGAAAATCCGCTTGCCGTCGCGCCGCGTGTTGACCAGCCCTTCCGCGCGCAGCACACCGAGTTGTTGCGACAAGGTGGGTTGGTGGATGCCGAGCAGCGCTTCGAGCTCGCCCACCGACATCTCGCCCTGGCTGAGCTGGCAAAGCAGCAGCAGCCTGTCTTCATTGGCGAGGGCGCGCAACATGGCGGTGGCGTCGCCCGCGGCGGCGCGCATCGCGTCCAGGCTCAGGGAGGGAGAAGCCGCTTGCATGGGTTCGGCAAAGGCCGGGCGAGACCCCGGCCTGCTAATCAATATACGGTCGAATATTATATCAAAAAGTATATTGATTCCAGTCCAGGCCGACCTTCAATGCGACATCAACACCGGAATGCCGGCGTGGCGCATCAGGGTGCGGGTGGTGCCGCCAGTGACCAGTTCACGCAACCGGGCGTGCCCATAACCACCCGCCACCAGCAGGTCGGCCTGCAAGTGCCGCACCGCATCGAGCAATAGCTCGCCGATCCCGTGGCTGCCTTGCACGGCGTGCATGACGCTGGTGACGCCCTGGCGCGCCAGGTGATCGCGCAGGCCGGCGTGCGCGCCGGGCACATCGGGCATGCCGTGGGCCGCCGAGCCGTCATGCGTGCTGGACGCCGCCACCACGGTGACACGCTTGGCCAGGCGCAGCAGGGGCATCGCATCGGCCACGGCCCGGGCGGCTTCCCGCCCACCATCCCATGCAATGGCCACATGCTCGCAGGGCAAATGCCGCACGCCCGGCGGCACCAGCAGCACCGGGCGGCCAGTGTTGAGCAACACATATTCCGGGGTCTGCGCCACCAGCACGGGAATGGTTTCCGGCCCGGGCAGGCGGGCCAGGACGACCACGTCCGCCACCCGCCCTTGCTGGACCAGCGCCCAGCCCACGTCGTCCTCGATGACCCGGTGGGTGAAACCCACGCCGGGCGCCGCTTCGCGCATGGCCCGATGAAATGCAGCGCTGGCTTCGGCGCCCTGCGCCAGCAACTGGCGCCGGGCCAGTTCCGCGTAGTATCCCGCCTCGTCGCCCGCGCCCCGGAACGGCTCCAGCCGCATGCCGGTGGCCGTCACCCCGATCACATGGCCGGCCGAGCGCTGCGCCAGTTCCGCAGCCAGGTTGACGCGATCCGCACAGCCGGGATCCGCTCCGAGTTCGACCAGCACGGTCTTGAAATCCATGATGTTTTCCCTCCGGTCTGGAGACCCCTGCACACGGTTGCAGGCGTTTTTTGCGACTATCCGAAAATGGACTCTACTCCGTGCGCGGAGCAGCGCAAGCGGGCAATGCGGGCGAATTGCGGCAGATCAATGCCGAGAGCCTGCCCCGCGCGGCCGGCGCGCGGAGCTACGCAAGCGGCGGCAGATCGAGCTGGCTGGCCATTGGCGCCAGCGCACGGATCAGCATGATGCTCATATCAGTGAACGCCAGCGTGCAACTGGCCAGCGTGCCACACCAGTGCGCATCGGCCAGCGTCAGGTTCTCCCAGACCTCGACCGGATGCTCGGGCGGCACGCCCTGCGCCACCAGCCAGGCGGCGATATCGCTGGGCATGAAATCCCATGGGCGCGGAATCACGATGGCGTTGCGCTGGTCCGCCAGCACGTGCACCAGATGGCGCTTGAACGGCTCCAGGTCTCCGCGCCGGTGAAAGGTCAGGAAGGTGGTCTCGTCAAAGCAAACCTTGCCGCGCGCGGCCAGCACCTGGGCCGAAGAGATGCCGGGCACGGTATCCACCGGATGGCCGCATGCCCGCTCGACCCGCTCCAGGTACTGGAATCCGCTGAAATGCATGTCGCCCATGAACAGCACCACGCAGCGCCGGCCGCCATGGTGCTCGGCGGCAACCCAGGCGAGCCGCTCCACCTGGTCCTGGTATCCCATGGTGACCACCCGGGCCGCCGCCGGCACCAGCGGCCGGATGACGTCGATGACCGTGTCGAAGCCGGCCACGATGTCGGCGCCACGGATCAGGTCCGCCACGCCGTGGGTCAGGAAGTCGAGGTGCCCGGGGCCAACGCCGGCGCAGATGATCATGAAGAGTCCCGCTTCGATCGATGCAAATGGGGACGGCGCGCGCATCGCCCCGTCAAGACAGGGCGCGATTATGCCAAGCCATCGGCGCGCGAGGCGGGCGCCGGGGGCCGCCTCGCGCAAAAAAAAGTACTTCAGGATCCAGCCATGGATGCCGATACCTGCTTCAGAGCCGAGTCAATGTCCCGCGAGCCCTACCGGGCAAGGCAGGCATTCTCGGTCGTTAGCGACGTTTACCTCACTCATGCCAGATAGAGACAAAGCGCTCAGCATAGCCGACCCCCATCAGTTGTTCCGCAATTCGCTCGAGCAAGCCACCGACGCCGTCTTCATCCTGAACGCGGACAACAAGGTGATCTTCCTGAACGCTGCTGCGGAGGCACTCTATGGCGCATCCCGTACGCAGGTCTTCGGCATGAACGTCGAGGCGCTCGTGCAAAAGCTGCCGGATGCCGACGCGAAGCGCGCCCAGCCCTTGCCCGCCGTCCAGATCCTGAGGCCGGATGGTGAACTTCGCTTTGGCCATGTCGCGGAATCCAGCACCCGCCTGGGCGACGTTACGCTGCGCACGCTGCTGGTCAAGGTGCCCAGCCACCAGGATGCCAGCCGCGACGATCACCCGCTGCTATCCGTCATTGCCGACGAGATCGACAGCGCCGTGCTGGTGGTCGATGCCGACTGGCACATCGTGTACGCCAACGCCGGGCTCACGCGCATGCTGGGCTACAAGCCCAGCGAGCTGACCGGCAAGACCCCGCGCGAGATACTGGCCGGCGAGTTCACCGATCCCGGCGTGATGCAACGCTTGCATGCCCAGCGCTCATCCCCGGGCGGCGAGCGCCACGAGGCCCTGGTGTATGCGCGCAACGGCAGCGCGCTGTGGGTCTGCGCCACCGTCCGCCATCTGGTCAGCGCGACTGGCGACCGGCATCACGCCATCGTCATCCTGTCCGACATCACCCAGCAGCGGACCTACGAGATGCTGCAGCGAAAGGTCCTGCAAGCCATGGTGATGGAGCAGCCGCTGCCCGCCGTGATGGAGTTGATCTGCGAAGAAGTACAACGGGTGGCACCCTCCGTGATCGCGTCCGTGCTGCGGGTGGACGCCGACGGGCGCATGCACCCGCTGGCCGCGCCCGGCCTGCCGCCCGAGTATTCGGCCGCGCTGGACAGCCTGATCATCGGGCCGTCCGTGGGCTCCTGCGGCACGGCCGCCTGGCTGGGCGAGCCGGTGGTGGTCAGCGATATCGCCAACGATCCGCTTTGGGCGGATTTTCGCGATCTTGCCCTGCCCCTCGGCCTGGCGGCATGCTGGTCCTATCCGATCAAGGCCAGCGATGGCCGCGTGCTTGCCACGCTGGCCTTCTACTGCCGCACCGTCCGCCGGCCCGACGCCTTCCATCAGCAGCTGGCCGAGGTATGCGCCTCGCTGTGCAAGCTCGCGTTCGAGCGCGAGGAAGCCGCCGAGCGCATCCTGCAGCTCGACCACTACGACTCGCTGACCGGCTTGCCCAACCGCAGCCTGCTGCAGATGCAAGCCAGCACCCTGCTGCTCGCGGCGCGCTCGGCCGGCACCACGCTCAGCGTGCTGTTCGTCGACCTGGACCGCTTCAAGCATATCAACGACTCGCTCGGCCACGTCGGCGGCGACAAGCTGCTGCGCGAGGTTGCGCAACGCCTTAGCGCGCACGCCGGGGATACCGCGCTGGTGGCGCGGCTGTCGGGCGACGAATTCGCACTGGTGCTGCCCGACAGCGACCGCACCCAGACCATTGCGGCGGGCAAGCGCATCCTGGCCGCGCTGCGCCAGCCGCTGCGCATCGACCACGCCAGCATTGCCCCCTCGGCCAGCATCGGCATCAGCATGTTCCCGGCCGACGGCGATGCGCTGGACTACCTGCTGCACTGCGCCGAGATGGCCATGTACGACGCCAAGGCCGCCGGGCGCAACCTGTTCCGCTTCTTCAGCATCGAGATGAACTGGGCCGCCCAGGAGCGCCTGGCGCTGGAGTCCGCGCTGCGCGACGCCCTGCTGGCCGAGGAGCTTCACCTCAACTTCCAGCCTCAGGTGTTCCTGCGCGATGGGCGCCTCTATGGCCTGGAGGTGCTGGTGCGCTGGCACCACCCGCACTTCGGGATGGTGTCGCCGGACCGCTTCGTGCCACTGGCCGAAGACAGCGGCCTGATCGGCACGCTGGATCGCTGGGTGCTGGAGCAATCGTGCGCGCAGCTAGCTGCCTGGCGCCGGGAAGGGCTTTCCGTACCCACGATCTCCGTCAATATCTCGCCCGCCAGCTTCCGCGACCCGGGGCTGCCTGCGCAAGTGGCCGAGACCCTGGCCCGCCATGGGCTGCCCGCCCAGGCGCTGGTGCTGGAAATGACCGAAGGACTGCTGATGGAAGACGACGCGGGCCTCGCCGCCACCGTTGCCGCCATCCACGCGCAGGGCGTGCGCTTGTCCATGGACGACTTCGGCACGGGATATTCCAGCCTGGGGTACCTCAGGCAATTGCCCGTGCACCAGCTCAAGCTGGACAAGAGCTTTGTGATCGACCTGGAGAGCGATGCCGCCGCCCGCGAGCTGGCCAGCGCCGTCATCCGCATTGGCGACAGCCTGAAGCTCGCGGTGATCGCCGAAGGCGTGGAAAACGAAGCCCAGCGGCGCTTCCTGCTATCGCAGGGATGCCATATGGGGCAAGGCTACCTGTTCTCGCGCCCGCTGGATGCCCTGGCGGTGGCGAAATGGATCGCCGCGCCGCAGGCGGTTGAGCGGCAGCCGGCGGAACATGGGGAGCGACATTCACGGCGCTGAAGGAAGAAGCGGGGCAGCGCCCCGCTCCCGACCTACCGCAAGCGGACCCGTCAATCGAAAGCCAGGCTGACGGATTTGGTCTGCAAGTAGGCGCCTAGCCCCTCGCTGCCCCCTTCGGACCCATAGCCGCTGTCCTTGACGCCGCCAAACGGCGTTTCGGCCACAGCCACGCGTGCCGTATTGACGCCCACCATGCCGGCCTCCAGCGCCTGCGCAGCCCGATGCGCGGTCTTCAGCGAACGCGTGAACACATAGGACGCCAGCCCGAACGGCACACTGTTGGCCAGCGTGATCGCCTCGTCGAAGCTAGCAAAACGCTGGCAAGCCGCCACCGGGCCGAACGGCTCCTCTTGCAGGATGCGGGCCGTCGTGCCACCCACGCCATGCAACACGGTCGGCGCAAAGTAAAAACCATCCCCGGCAGGCAAGCTCCCGGCCGGGCACACCTCGGCGCCCTGCGCCAGCGCGTCATCGACCAGCGCCTGCAATTGCGCGGCGCGGCGCGCATTCGCCAGTGGCCCCATCTGCGTGGCACCGTCCGAGCCAGCGCCAACGCGCAGCCCGTGCGCATAGGCCGAGAGCCGCAGGACGAAAGCCTCGTACGCCGGTGCCTCCACCAGAAAACGCGTGGGCGCGGTGCAGACCTGCCCGGCATTGCGGAATTTTGCGCTGCCTGCCTGCGCCACCGCCAGGTCGAGATCGGCGTCGGCGAACACTAGCACCGGCGCCTGTCCGCCGAGCTCCAGCGTGGCCGGGATGTTGCGCTGTGCGGCCTGGGCCGCCAGCAGCCGCCCGACGGCGGTTGAGCCGGTGAACGACATCTTGCGGATCGCGGGCGAGGCCAGCAGGCGCGAGGCGATGGCGGGCGCATCGCCACAAACCACGTTGAGCACGCCGTCGGGCAGCCCGGCGTCCTGCAAGGCGCGTGCAATCGCCAGCGTGGACAGCGGGGTTTCTTCCGCCGGCTTGATCACGCAGGTGCAACCCGCGGCAAGCGCGCCCGCGATCTTGCGCATCGGCGTGAGGGCCGGGAAATTCCATGGCGCGAAGGCGGCCACAGGCCCGATGGGCTCGCGCGTGACCATCTGGCTCAGGCCGCTGGCGCGGGCCGGCACGATGCGCCCGTAAGCCCGCAAGCCCTCCTCCGCGTACCACGCCAGCACTTCGATGGCGCCGCGCCACTCAGCCCTGGCCTCCGCCAGCGGCTTGCCCTGTTCGCGCGTGAGCGTGACGGCGAGGGACTCGGCCTGCGCGCGCAGCAGGTCCGCCGCCGTACGCAGGATCACCGCGCGGTCCTGCGCGCTACGACTCTTCCAGCCGGCAAACGCACCCGCGGCTGCCGCAGCTGCGCGGTCCACCTGCGCGCCCGAGGCCCCGGCGAATTCATTGAACACGTTGCCGCTGGCAGGATCCGTCAGCACAAAGCCACCGGCTTCGCCGCGCACCCATTCACCGGCGATCAGCATTGGCACCCCGGCCGCTGCCCGGTCCTTTGTCATTGCATCCATGGACATCTCCCCGCTTACAGGGCCTTGAGCACGTCGCCCAGCGTGGAGAACAGAGTGTCGATCTGTGCCTCCTCGATGACCAGCGGCGGCGACAGCACCATGATGTCGCCCGAGGCGCGGATCAGGCAGTTCTTGTCCAGGCAAGCCAAGTGCGCTGCATAGCCACGCTGCCCGGGCTGGCCGGCCAGCGGCGCCAGCTCAACCGCCGCCAGCAGGCCAATATTGCGGATATCCACCACATGCGGCAGCCCCTTGAGGCTGTGCGCCGCGTCGGCCCAGCGCTCGGACAGCTCGGCGGCGCGGGTGAAAAGCCCCTCGCGGCGATAGATGCCTAGTGCCGCCAGCCCCGCCGCGCAAGCCATTGGATGGCCGGAATAGGTATAGCCATGGGGCAGCTCGATGCTGCCGGCCGGGCCGTGCATGAAGGCGTCGTACACATGGCTGCGCACTAGCGTGGCGCCCATCGGCACCGCGCCATTGGTCAGGCCCTTGGCACTGGTCAGGATATCGGGCACCACGCCGAAGGTCTCGGACGCGAAGGCCGCGCCAACCCGGCCAAAGCCAGAGATGACCTCATCGAAAATCAGCAGGATGCCGTGCTTGTCGCAGATGCTGCGCAGCCGCTGCAGATAGCCGACGGGTGGCACCAGCACACCGGTGGAGCCCGACACCGGCTCAACAATGACCGCGGCGATGGTGGACGCATCGTGCAGCGCCACGATGCGTTCGAGCTCATCGGCCAGGTGGGCGCCCCACTCGGGCTGCCCGCGCGAGTAGCCCATTGCCTCGCGGTTGTAGGTATGCGGCAGGTGGTCGACCCACGGCAGCAAATTGCCGTAGGGCTTGCGATGGCCGGCGATGCCGGACACCGACAGCCCGCCGAACCCCACCCCATGGTAGGCACGCTCGCGGCCGATCAGGCGCACGCGCTGCGGCTCGCCCCGAGCACGGTGATAAGCCAGCGCGATCTTCAGCGCCGAGTCCACCGCCTCCGAGCCGGAGTTGGAGAAAAACACATTGGAGAAGCCCGCCGGCGCTTCGGCGATCAAGGCCTCCGCAAATTCAAAGGCCAGCGGGTGGCTCATCTGGAACGACGGCGCATAGTCCAGCCGGTACGCGGTGCGGGCGATGGCATCGACGATCTCGGTGCGACGGTGGCCGGCGTTTACGCACCACAGCCCCGCGATGCCGTCCAGCACGCGGCTGCCGTCGGGGCGGATGTAATACATGCCGTCGGCCTCGGAGAACAGCTGGGGCTGCTGCTTGAAGCGGCGGTTGGCGGTAAAGGGCATCCAGTAGGCGTCCAGCGAGCCACTGGGAGAACGACCGGGCTGGGCGGCGGCCGTGGCAGGAAGGGAATCGGGCAATACGGTCTGAGCGGACATGGGCGGCGTCTGGGTGGGCGACAGAAGAAAAAGAAGAAAAGGAGGATCCAACCTGAGGAACAACGTGCCGCCCATTTTGTACTAAACGAGTATAAAGTGCAATTTGGATTCACAAAGTCTGTGCGTGCGCACCACCGCCGGCACCAACAGCGCGCACGGACGAACGCCACCGCACCGCACTGACGGGCGGTGGAGGTGGCGGCAATCGGGGAAGAAAAGAAACGCTAGCTAAGGTCGCGCGCGGTGACCAGGTGGCGGCGCATCAGGGCGGCGGCCCATTCGCGGTCGCCCAGCGCCAGCGCATCGAGAATCTGCAAATGCTCCTGGCAGGCTTCGATCAGATTGATCTGGCGATAGAAGGCCGCGTGCTCCTCCAGGCGGCGCAACTGGGTCTGCTGCTGCACCGCCTGGAGAATGAAGCGATTGCCGGAAAAACGCGCCAGCATCTCGTGAAAGGAGGTGTTGAGCGAGAAGAACTCACCCGGGGAAAGATTGGTGTACCCCTGGTCGATCACCTGCTCATACGCCTTGCGGCATCGATCCATCTGCACCGCGTCGACCGCAAAGGTGGGCTCCAGCAAGCCTGCACACTCCACGATCATGCGAAAACGGTAGCTCTCGGCCAGCGCCTCCGGCGTCTCCAGCGACGGCAGGAAGCGCCAGCCATGGCCGGCGCGCTTCTCCACCAGGCCATCGGCCATCATACGCATCAGCGTCTTGGTCAGCAGGCTGCGCGACACCGGATAGGTGCGCAGCAGGTCGATCTCGGTCAGGGTATCCGGCAACAGCTTGCGCGCCCGCCCATCCACCAGCTGGCGATACAACTCATCGCCGCCCATTCCCGACTCGCCAAAGTCAGGCACCTCCATTCCTTCGGCCTTGGCCTCGACAAAGTAGCCGCTGTTGGCCCGATAGGCGATCAGGCCGCGCTCGGCCAGCAGCCGCAACGCGGCCCGCACCGGTGTGCGGGACACCTCGAACTGGGCGGCGAGCGTTTCCTCGGCCAGGTGCGCGCCGGGCTGGAGCTCGCCCTCCACCACCTGGCGCGCGATGCGGCGCGCTAGATCGATTTGCAGCGGCGAGACGCGCACGGGCGCCGACCGTTTCCTGGAAGCTGGCATTGGCGGGGATATGGAATAAGTCCTGGCGGAACTCCGCGGGCAGGGTGCGGCGCATCCGCCGCAAGACGGCGGGACAAGAGCCGCGATGGTATCCCTGAAAACGGGTCGGCGCAAATAATCGGAATGTCACATTGCACTTCATATTAATTTAGTACAAAATATTTCCCACCGTACCACCACACATGCCGGAGCCTTGCCGATGTCGTTGCCCCAAGAATCGTCTTTCCCGTTGGTTGAGTTGCATGGCAGTCCGTTCGAGCGGGGCCGGCAGCACGGCGCCGCAGTACCGGACCGGGTTGCCCGCAGCGTCGCGCTGTACCGCACGCAGCTGGAGCGCCGCGGCGTCGGCGCCGAACGCCTCAAGGCGCTGGCCATGGCAATGGCCCCGGCCATCACCCGCTACGACCCCGATTACTTCGAAGAAATGAAGGGCATCGCCGCCGGCGCACAGGTTGCGCTGGAAGACATCATCGTCATCAACTGCCGCACCGAAATGATGTTCGGCCACGCCGAGCTGAAGCCGGCCAGCGACGAGCCGGACGATGGCTGCACCGGCCTCGTTGTCCTGCCCGAAGCCTCAGCCAATGGCCGCCTGCTGCACGCGCACAACTGGGACTGGCGCGAGGAATGCGTCGACACCGGCATCGTGGTGCGCATGGCGCGCGACAACGGACCGGACCTGCTGATGTTTACCGAAGCGGGCAGCCTGGCTCGGCTAGGCATGAACAGCGCCGGCGTATCCTTGACCGGCAACTTCCTGAGCTCCAACCTCGACTACAAGCGCCCCGCCGACGTGCCGCTGGTGCTGGTGCGCCGCAAGATGCTGGAAGCCGACAACGTCTGCAACGCCATGAAGGTGCTGTGGACCTCCACCCGTTTCTGCTCCAACAACCTGATGCTGGCGCAGGCGGAGGGCGAAGCGGTCGACCTGGAATGCGCGCCCGACGAGATCTTCTGGATCACCCCGCAGAACGGCGTGCTGGTCCACGCCAACCACTGGATGTGCCCGGTGGCGCGCACCAAGCTGCAGGACAAGGGCCTGGCCGCAAACCCCGACTCCATCTACCGCCAGCGCCGCACCGAAGCCGCGCTCGCCCGCGCGGCCGGCCGCATCGACTGGGACATCATCAAGGCCGCGCTGGCCGATGATCTGCCCAAGCCCGACGGCGTGCTGCGCTCGCCCAAGCCGGCCAGCTTCGCCAGCATCTCCGCGACCGTGGCCACCACCTTGATGGAGCCGGCCTCGGGCGTCATGTGGATTGCGCGCAAGCCTTACGAATCGCGCCGCTTCGTCGAATACCGCCTATAAGAACGGCCACCCCAAGTGGAGGAGAGACCATGACGAAGATCACGATGATTGCCCGCCGGCTCGCGCTTGTGTTTATGCTGGTAGCTGCCGGCGCAGCAGCAACAGCAAGCGCCGCGCCACTGCCGGAGATCCGCTATGCGGACGGCGCCGGGACCGCCACCTCGATGCCCGGCAACCGGGCCCGCAACACCTCGACGGACAACATCCTGCTGCACGTGGTGGAGTCGTTGGTGGCGCTGCGCGCCGACATGAGCGTGGGGCCCATGCTGGCCGACAGCTGGGCCGTGTCCCGCGACGCACGAACGTATACGTTCAAGCTGCGCCCGGGCGCCACCTTCCACAATGGCGCGCCAGTCACGTCCGCCGAGGTGAAGTGGAGCTACAACTTTCTGATGAACCCCAAGTCGGAGTGGATGTGCCGCAACCTCTATGACGGCGCGAAGGGGCCGAAGGTGATCGCCGTCGACACGCCCACGCCGGATACCGTGGTGTTCCGGCTGGAGGAACCCTACGCCCTGTTCCTCGACCAGATGGCCAGCGTGCAATGCCCGCTGGCGGTGCTGCATCCGAGCAGCGTCGACGCCCAAGGCGCATGGCTCAAGCCGGTGGCAACCGGCCCCTACCTGTTCTCCGACTGGAAGAAAGGGCAATCGGTGCTACTGACCCGCTTCGACGGCTACAAGCCGCGCCCCGAGCCGCTCGACGGCATGGTGGGCAACAAGCAGGCGCTGGCCAACCTGCGCTTTGTCGTGATCCCCGACGCAGCGGCGCAAAAAGCCGCACTGATGGCGGGCCAGGTCGATATCATCAACGCCGACGAAGACAACCTGCCGCCCAAGGACCCGCGCTGGAACGTGGTAGTTGAGCAAGGGCTGGATACCGTGAACCTGCTCATGCAGGGTACCGATCCCTTGCTCAAGGACGTGCGCATGCGCCGTGCCATCGCGCTGGCGCTGGACCTGCCAGCCATCACCAAGGCGCTCAACAATGGACTGACGCAGTACAACCCGTCGCTGGTCCCCGCCGCAAGCCGTTACTACTCTGCGGCCGAGAGGCGTGGCTACGCCCGGAACCTCGCCGAGGCCAAGACGTTGATGGACGCTGCCGGCTACAAAGCCGAAGTGATCAAGATCCAGGCCAACAAGCGCTACCCGTACATGTACCGGCTGGCGGTGGTGACGCAATCGCTGCTCTCCAAAGCGGGCATCAAGACTGAGCTGGAGATGCTGGAGTGGGCCACGCAGGTGTCCAATTTCCGCGAAGGCAAGTTCCAGCTGATGGCGTTCGGCTACTCGGCCCGTACCGAGCCCGCCCTGCTCTATCGCGACGTGCTGGGCAACAAGAGCAAGACGCCGATGGCGCAGTGGGAAAACCCCGAGGCGCTCACGCTGCTGGACAGCATCGAGGGCAACCCGGACGAAGCCGTGCGCAGGCAAACCTTCGAGAAACTGCACGACATGATGATTGCCGACGTGCCGATGGCGATGGTCTACAACAAGCCCGGCATGGTCGTGGTCAGCCGCAACGTGACCGGTTTCAAGGGCTGGCCGCTGCGCAAGCCCCGTCTGTTCAACCTCACCAAGCACTGAGCGCGCCATGTTGTCCTACATGCTCAAGCGGATCGGCACTGCCATCCCCACCGTGCTGATAGTCTCGCTGCTGGTGTTCGGCATGATCCGCGCCATTCCCGGCGATCCGGCCACCCTGATGCTCGGCGATATCGATAATCCGCAGGTGCTGGCCGAGGTGCGCGCCTCGCTCGGCCTGGACCGCCCGCTGCCGCAGCAGTACGCGATCTGGGCCGCCCGCGCGCTGCATGGCGACCTGGGCATGTCGATTGCCCGTAAGGAACCGGTGCGGGACCTGATCCTGTCGCACTTCCCGGTGACCGCGCAGATCGTGCTGGCCGCCACGGCGCTGGCCTGCCTGGTCGCGGTGCCGGCCGGGCTGTTCTCCGCGTGGCGGCAGAACAAGGCGTCGGACGTGGCCATAGTCTCGTCGTCGATCCTGCTGGTGTCGATGCCGAGCTTCTGGATCGGCATCCTGCTGATCTGGCTGTTCGGGGTGAAGCTCAACTGGCTGCCCACCTATGGCTTCGAGTCGATTGCCGAGTCCGGCTTCGGCGCGGCGCGCTACCTTGTGCTGCCGGTGATCGCCGTGGCGCTGACCGAGATCGCCGCAATCACGCGCATGATGCGCGCCAGCACGATTGAAGTGCTGCGCCTGGAATACGTGGCCCACGCGCGCGCCAAGGGTCTGCCAGAGCGCCGCGTGCTGTTGCGCCACGCGCTGCCCAACGCCTTTGGCCCGACGTTGACGGTGATCGGCCTGATCCTCGGCCACTTGCTCTCGGGCGCGGCGGTGATCGAGACCGTGTTTACCGTGCCCGGCATCGGGCGGCTGCTGATCGAGAGCATCTACGCCCGCGACTATCCCGTGGTGCAGGGTTGCCTGCTGTTTATCGCGCTGCTCTATGTCGCCGTCAACCTGGTGGTAGACCTGCTCTATCCGCTGTTCGACCCACGCATCAAGCTGTAGAACGCCATGTCGAAACTCAAATACACCAATGCCGTGCTGGGCGCAGTGCTGATGGCACTGGTGCTCCTGCTGGCCATCGCGGGCTTGATCCATACGCCCTATGACCCCATCGATGGCGACCTGCTCGCCCGCTTTGCGCCGCCCACCGCGGAACACTGGTTCGGCACCGACGATTTCGGTCGGGACGTGCTGTCACGCGTGATGGCCGGCGCCGCGGTAAGCGTGACGGTCAGCCTTTGCTCGGTGCTGTTCGCGCTGGCCGCGGGCACCGTCATCGGCGTGCTGTGCGGCTACCTCGGCGGCTGGTGGGACCGCGGCATCATGGTCTTCATCGAATCGTTGATGGCCTTTCCCGGCCTGCTGCTTGCACTTGGCATCATGACCATCCTCGGCCCCTCCAAATGGGGCGTGGTGCTGGCACTTGGCCTTGCGTACACTCCTTCGGTCACGCGAATCGCGCGCGGCGCGGTGCTCTCGCTGCGCCAGCGCGATTTCGTCGTGGCCTCGCAAGCCATGGGCAACAGCGGCGCCTGGACCGTGATGCGGCACATCCTGCCCAATTGCGTAGCGCCGCTGATCGTGTTCTCCACCTCCTTGTTCGGCTCGGCGCTGCTGGCCGAGAGCGCCCTGAGCTTTCTTGGCCTGGGCGTGCCGCCACCGGCGCCCACCTGGGGCGGCATGCTGGCGGAGAGCCGCAGCGCCATGGACCAGGCCATCTGGCTTGCAGCGTTTCCCGGCGGCATGATCTCGCTCGCGCTGCTTGGCATCAACTTGTTCGGCGACGCGGTGCGCGACATGCTCGACCCGCGCATGAAGGGAGCTTCGGCATGACCGCGATGGCAGACACCAACGCAAATGCGCCGCTGCTGAGCGTGCGCAACCTCAGCATTGCCTTCCCCGGCGCCAGGCACATGCTTAACACCGTGGTCGACACAATCTCCTTCGACCTGTGCGCCGGCGAATCGCTGGCCGTGGTGGGCGAGTCCGGCAGCGGCAAGACCATGATTGGCAAGGCGCTGCTGGGGCTGTTACCCGACGCCGCCCGCATCACCGGCGGCAGCGCCAGCTTTCAGGGCCGCGACCTGCTGGCCCAGCCGGCGCAGGACTGGCTGGCCACGCGCGGCACGCAGATCGGCATGGTGTTCCAGGAGCCCATGGTCTCGCTCAACCCAGCCTTTCGCATTGGCGACCAGTTGACCGAGGCGCTGGTGCTCAGGCGCGGCCTGCGCCACGATGAGGCGCGCGATAAGGCCATCGCCATGCTGGAGCGCGTCAAGGTGCACAACGCCGGCGCGGCGATGCAGCGCTACCCGCACGAGTTCTCCGGCGGCATGCGCCAGCGCATCCTGCTGGCCGCGGTGATGCTGCTCAAGCCCAAGCTGCTGATTGCCGATGAACCCACCACCGCGCTCGATTGCGTGGTGCAAAAGGAAGTACTCGAGCTGATGATGGAACTGACGCGGGCCGAGGGCACGGCTCTGATCTTCATCAGCCATAACCTGGCACTCGTCGCAGCGTACACCCAGCGCGTGCTGGTGATGAAACGCGGGGAGGCAATGGAGACCGGCGCCGTGGCGGACGTGCTGTCGAGGCCAAGCCATCCGTATACCCTGAGCCTGCTGGATGCGCTGCCCAAGCGCGGCGACAAGCCTGCGCCGCCCGCCACGGCGATCGCTCCCATCCTGGAGGTGCGCGGGCTGGCGGTGGACTATCACGTTGCCGACGGCTGGTTCCGGCGCAAGGCCGTGCGCGCGGTCCACGACGCCAGCTTCCACCTCGCCCCCGGCGAGACCCTGGCCATCGTCGGCGAATCGGGCAGCGGCAAGACCACCATCATGAAGGCCATCCTGGGCCTGGCAGGCACGGCCGAAGGCGAAATCCTGCTGCACGGGCGCAATCTGGCCGGGGCCTCCCGCGCGGCGATGCAGGCCGCGCGCCATCGTGTGCAGATGGTGTTCCAGGACCCGTACTCGGCGCTAGACCCGCGCATGCGCATCGAGGCCATCGTGGGCGAGGGGCTGCACGCGGACCGGTCGGTGCCGCCGGCCGAGCGGCGTGAGCGGGTCCTGGTGGCGCTGGCCGATGTCGGCCTGGATGCGGGCTATGCCAGCCGTCATATCCATGAGCTCTCGGGCGGCCAGCGCCAGCGGGTGGCCATCGCCCGGGCGCTGGTGATGCGTCCGGATATCGTCATCGCGGACGAGCCCGTGTCGGCGCTCGATGTGACCGTGCAGAAGCAGGTGCTGGCCACGCTGACCAAGCTGCAGCGGCGGTATGGCTTTGCCTGCCTGCTAATCTCGCATGACCTGGGCGTGGTCGAGCAGGTGGCCGACCGCGTCATCGTGATGCTGCGCGGCCATGCGGTCGAGCAGGGCACGCGCGATGCCGTGTTCGACCGGCCCACGCACCCCTATACGCAACGGCTGTTGCAGGCGGTGCCGGAGCTGCGCGGCAGCCCCGAAGCGGGATTTCGCATCGAGACCCGCGCCGTACCGCCCAGCCCTGGCGGCCCACGGCGCTACTATGACCCCAGTGGCGATGCGCCGGCCTCCCGCCGGCTGGTAGCCGCATGTGCAGCGCCCCCCGCCCCGGCGGATGCCCGCTTCGCGCATCTGGTCGCGGTGGCGGCTTAAGGCCGGCACCGCCCGCTGGCTACCTGGCGGCGGCGCGCTTTTCCAGCAACGGCTGGCTCACGCCCTGCACGCCCACCAGCCCGAGCACGGTGGTTAGCCCGACCTGAGCGCCTTCCCAGGCGTTGGCCGGGTCGTACCATTCATCCCGGGCATGGAAGCCGCCGGTCTTGCCGCCGCTGCCGATGATGATGGCGGGAATGCCGAGCGACATCGGCACGTTGGCGTCGGTGCTGCCGCCGCGCAGGCTGGGCGTGCCCTTGCCGTGGCCCTTGATGGCGCGCACCGCCGCCTGCACGATGGTGGCGTCAGGCGGCGTGCGGCCCGCCGGACGGTCGCCGATCTGCTTGACCTGGTAGGTGATCTGGCTGGCAGCGTCGGCCGGATGCCAGCGGCGGTTTTCCTCGGCGACCCCGGCCTCGATGGCCGCCATGATCTGCTTCTCGGTTTCCAGCAGCGACGGCGTCGCGTTGGAGCGGATATCCACCGCCATGCGCGCATCGCCCGCAATCGCGTTGACCGACGTGCCGCCACCCACCGTGCCCACCGTGAACGTGGTCTTGGGATCCTCGGGCGGGCGCACGTCGCTCACCTTGGCAATGGCCCGTCCCATCGCGTGGATGGCGCTGGGCAGGCCGAAGGCGCCGAAGCTGTGGCCGCCCGGGCCGCGGAACGTCACCTCGTAGCGATGGCTGCCGGTGCCGAGCGACAGCACCCGGTCGCCCACGCCCGGCTCCAGCCCGACCATGCCGTCGATATCCGGGTGGTCGCGGAACACGGCCTTCATGCCGCGCAGGTTGCCCAGTTCTTCCTCGCCCACGTTGCCAACGAACACCAGGTCGCCCACGGTGCGCACCTGGTTGTCGTTGAGCACCTTGAGCCATGACAACAGGACTGTCAGCCCGCGCGTGTCATCCGAGATGCCTGGCGCATAGAGACGGCCATCGCGCGGCTTGACCGTGACATCGGTGCCTTCGGGAAACACCGTGTCCAGGTGCGCCGAGATCAGCAGCTTGGGGCCGTTCCCGCTGCCCTTGCGGATGCCAATGGCATTGCCCTCGGCATCGATATGCGCATCGGCAAGGCCAAGCGCCTTGAGCCGGGAGAGGAAATACTCGGCCCGTGCCTTCTCCTTGAACGGCGGCGCAGGGATTTCGGTCAACGCCTTGAGATCGCCCAACGAGCGCGCGTCATCCGCCTTCACGTCGGCCAGCACCTTCCTGACCAGCGGGGCGGCTTCGAGCGTGGCGTAGGTGCGCTCCACCGCAGGCGAGACCGTTGGCACGGGGATGGTCTGCGCAACGGCGTGGGTGCCTGCCAGGGCGAACGCCGCGAGCATCAGGGAAAACGGACGGAACGGGATGGCAACGGATTGGGAGTGTGCTTGCATGGTGGGGCGATGGCTCCGGAAAGGACATGGCAGCATGGCGAACGGCACAGGCATCGGGTGTGGCCGGGCGAAGCCATATTCTGCCAGCGAGGCGGGAGATGGTGGGCGGCAACAAGGGGGCTGCCTGGGGCATCCATGCGCCGGGCAAGGTAATTGGATTACCATTCAATACCTGGCGGCAGGCTGTGCCGTGCCAGTTGCCCGCCTTCCGGCTTGCCCGGTGTCCACGCTGCATAGAGGTTTTACCGAGGGTGATGTGGTAGAAGCAACGATTGAGATGTCCAGTCCGCACGGCCTGCAGGGCCGCAGGGCCACACGGCTGACCACCACGGCCAGTCAGTTCGAGTGCAACATCCGGCTGAGCAGCAACGACTGCACGGCGGACGCCAAGAATGTGTCCGAGGTCATGCGCTTGTCGGCGCGCGCCGGCCTGCGCTTGCGCATCCAGGCCAGCGGCGTGGATGAATCGGTGGCGCTGCGCGTCATCTGCGCCTTGCTGACCGACTAAGCGGCCGGCCCGGCAGTCAGCGACCATGCCCATCACCTACCTGCGCAACCTCACTGGACGGGTACGCAGCCCGCACGCCAACCGGCAGCTTGCCGGCTATCTCAGCTTTGTGGCCGGCGCCACCAACGCCGGCGGCTTCCTTGCCGTGCAGCAGTACACCTCCCACATGACGGGCATCGTCTCGGCCATGGCGGACCACCTGGCGCTGGGGCAGGTCGGGCTGATCCTGGAGGGCCTTGGCGCACTGCTGTCCTTCCTGGCGGGCGCGGCCACTTCCGCCGTGCTCATCAACTGGGCACGGCGTGAACACTTGAACAGCGAATATGCGTTGCCCCTGATGCTGGAGGCTCTCCTGTTGCTGTGCTTTGGCTTGCTCGGCGGCAACCTTGGCAATCACCAATGGCTGTTCATACCCGCCACGGTGATGGTGCTGTGCTTCATCATGGGCCTGCAAAACGCCATGATCACCAAGATTTCCCACGCTGAGATCCGCACCACCCACATCACCGGGATGGTGACCGATATCGGCATCGAGTTCGGCAAGCTGTTCTACTGGAACCTCGCCAAATCCGACGAGACCAAGCCGCCGGTGCTGGCCAACCGGTCCCGGCTGCGCATGCTGGCCATGCTGGTGGCGCTGTTTTTCTTCGGCGGCGTTGTCGGCGCGCTAGGTTTCAAGCATCTGGGATTCAGCGCCACGCTGGCGCTGGCGGCGTTGCTGCTGGTGCTGGCGTTCGTGCCGGTGATGGACGATGCGCGGGCACACGGCGCGCGGCTGGCCGCCTACGGGCGCAAATGGGCGCGCGAGGTATTGCGCGATGTCCATGCCCTGTGGCTGGCCGCGCGCGACCCGCGCACGCCGTGGTACGCAAAAGCCATGGCCCTGCTGGTGGCGGGCTACGCGCTGTCGCCGATCGACCTGATCCCCGACTTCATCCCGGTGCTCGGCTACCTGGACGACGTCGTGCTGGTGCCGCTCGGGGTCATGCTGGCCATCCGGATGATCCCGCCGGACCTCATGCGCGAGTACCGGGCCGCCGCCGTTGCGGCCGGGCAACGCCCAAGCAGCCGCGTGGCGGCCGCGGTCATCATCGCGCTATGGATTGGCGGCGCACTTGTGATGGCTGCGCTGCTCGCGCGCTATGTTCCGTGGCTCCGAAGCAACTGATTTGCAATTCCAGGCTCTCAAGGTACGCGCGGACACATTGGTTTGCATTTGGCACGGCCGGCGCTACCTACAATCGAATTGTCGGGAGGCACATCCCGCCCATCACCGAGCCAGCAACGCATCATGCAGGACCAAGCCTTATCCCCCACCGTGACCTGCCTGCAGGGCCTGCGCGATCTCGCGGCCCTGCTCACCGCGGGCTCCCTGCTCCAGTCCGCCACCTTGCAGGTCATTGCCGAGTACGAACGGCACGCCCGCACCTCCGAAGACGAATACTGCGCCCGACGACATAGTTGGGATTGACTTCGCCCCGGCAGCGCCGCTCAGTGCTTGCACGCCAGCGGCGAACGCACGCCGGCGTCGCGCACCAGTGGCAGGATGGTTGGCGCCAGCGATTTCAGCAACTGCACGGACAGCGCGCTGGTGAAGGCATAGCGCGCGGCGTAGGGCTCTTGCACATACGCCGTGACGTTGCCGAAGTAACGGTCGCCAAGGAAGAACACGAAGGTGGCCGAGCGGCTGACCACGCGCGAGGAAATCAGCCTGCCGCCTGGCCCGTAGACTTCGTAGCGATGATCGCCCGTGCCGGTCTTGCCGCCTGCCACGATGCCGCTGCCAGCCAGCGCGGACTTCAGCATTCCCGCCGTGCCCGAATCCACCACGCCGATCAGCGCGGCGCGCACCACCTCGGTGATATCCTCGCTCAGCAAGCGCGTGCCCTTCTGCCCCAACCCAAAATCCGTCGCGTACGGCGTGCCCGCCGCAAACTCCAGGCTGCGCAGCGCCGTGGCCTGCTGGCGCACGCCGTTGCCCTGCACGATGCCGACCAGCTCGGCCAGCGCGGCCGGCCGGTCCCCCGCCGCGCCGATTGCCGAAGCATAGGACGCCGTGATCGCGCTGAACGGATAGCCCAGGCGCTGCCACCGGTGCGCAATCTCAACAAAGGCCTGGCGCTCCAGCTGGCTGCGGATGCGGCGCGTCTGGCCGCCGGGATGGCGGGTCTTGAACAGCCAGGCATACACCTCCTGGCGTTGCGCGGTGCTGTCGCGCAAGGCTTCATCCAGGCTGGCATCGGGGCGCTGGCGCAGGTAATTGAGCAGCCATAGCTCGAGCGGGTGCACCCGCGCCAGGTAGCCCCGGTCATTGAGCGAAAAGCTGGTCGGTCCGTATTTGCTGTACAGCTTGGCCAGCTTCTCATCGGTCAGCCCCGCCTTGGGCAGGGTGGCGAGCATGACCTTGTTGAACTGCGCCGGATCGATGTCGGGATCGATGCTGCGCAGCGTCACCGCCAGCCCCACCGGCGAGAAATGGCGATTCTGGAGCACGCGCCTGGCCGCTTCCTGCTGGGTCATGCCGCGATATTTCCCATAGAAAGCACGCAGGTAGTCGCTGCCTTCCTTGTCGGCAAAGCGCACCAGGTAAGCACGGCGCTGCGGCGCTGCCGGATTGTTCAGCCAGTCGTCGGCATCGGGATGCAGGCGATAGGTTTCGTAGCGCACGATATCGCGCATCAGGCGGATAAAGACCAGGTTCACCGAGTGCTCGAACGCTTCGCGCACGGTCATGATCTTCATGTTCTCCCAGCGCTCGAAGTTGGTGAACGTCTGCAGCCCGCCCCCGGTAAAGAAGGCCTCTCCCGCGTTGCCGGAATAGCGGCGCAGCATGGCGGCTTCCAGCATGGCGCGGCGGCTCTTGTCGGGTGCGGCGAGCAGGTAGCCCACCACCCACTGGGTCAGCGCGTCCAGCTTGGCTGGCTTGATCTCGCGCAGCTCGGCGGCGGACATGCCGGCATATTTCTCGTGGAGCTCGGAGAGGATTTCCAGGTAGGACACCAGCGTGCGCAGCTTGGCGGTGGAGCCCAGGTTCAGCCGCGCGCCGCGGTTCAGGTCGAACGGCAGGTCGAGGTTGTCGGCCTGCACGCGCAGCAGGTTGGCGCCGTCCACCTTCTCGTAGAGCGTGAAGCTGATCGCCAGCTTGCCCGGGTCGTCGCCCTCGCGCAGCAGGTTGTGGCCGTACATCCCGAAGCCATGCGCGCCGTCACGCGTGCCCGCCCGCAGCAGCGCCTCGGTGACCACCCGTTGCAGGCCCGTGTTGATGGTGCTGTGGACAGTCAGGTCGAGCCGGTCCAGCTCGTAGCTGCTGCCAAGGTCAAGATAGCGCAGTAAATCGGTGCGCACCCCGCTGATGGCCTTGCGCGAGATAAATGACACCTCCGGCCGGTCCATCGCCGGGGGGGCCAGCGTCAAGGACTGGGCCAGCGAAGCGTCGCGCAGCCAGGGCGGGATGGCACCGGCGGCCGACAGCAAGCGGATGTAGCTGTCGGTCAGCTCCACCAGCGTGGCGGTATCGCGCCGCAGGAAATGCGATGGCCCGCGCTGCGCAATGATCAGCGAGAGCGCCTGCTTGAACACCCGCGCCTGCCGCTGGCCAAGCTCGCCCTCGCCCTGGCCCGCGCCGGGTCCCGGCCCGGCGGCGTTCGCCAGCAAGCGGTTGGCCTCGTCGAAGTCCTGCCCGTACCAGGCCCACAGGCCATCGCCCAGCCCGTTGACCTCGCCCACGCCGGCCCGGGCCGACAGTGGCACGGTGTTGAGGTAATCCAGCAGGATGCGCTCCCTGGCGGCCACGGTGTTCGGGCCGTCCAGGTAGGCGCGCATCGATGCGCTGGCCATCTGGCGTAGCTTTTCCTTGGGCGAACCGGTGCGGCCGGCGCGCGAATGCCGGTATTTCTCGATCTGGGTAGCGAGCGTGCTGCCGCCGGCGGCGTCGTGCTTCTCGTTGAAGAAGTGCACGCCCTGATCCAATGCGGCGCGCGTGAAGCGCCGCACATCCAGCGCGGGATTGCGCGTGGGAAATTCGGGATCAAGCAGGTCGCGGTTCTCGATGAAGAGCAGCGCGTTCACGAGCAAGACTGGAACGTCCTTGAAGCTGGCGTAGGTACGAGGCGCCGGGCGCCCGGCGCCAAATGGCAGGTCGTTGCAGTCAAGCAGGTCCAGGCCGGCCTGGGTCTTCTCGTGATAGGGCGCGAACAGGCCGGAGTCCGTCAGTTCAAGCATGCGGTCGGACCACTGCGCCTGGCGTTCGCGCCGAAAGCCCCGCGCTTCCAGCAATTCGGTGAACTGCGGCATCCGGCTATAGCCAAAGCGCAGGTCATAGGGGCCATCGTCCGGAAAGCGGATGCGCTCGCTTGGGCCGTCCTTTACCGCGAAGGCGACGTCTTTCGCCCGCCCGGCGAAGTAGCGCGCCTGCAGCCGCGAGGTGGCGAGTTCCTCGGCAACGACGGCGCAAAGGACGTAACCGCCCCCTACAAGCAGAGCCAATACCAGGAGCCTGGGCCAGACACGTCGACGCACGATTCAGGTCCATTTGCGAGGAAACCGGGGCTTTTCCCGGCGCGTCGGCCTATGCCGGGCGCCTGCTGGCAACGATGGCACTATTCCGCCACGCTCGTCACAACGTATACCCTAGTCTAATGGGGCCTAACGCACAAAGTGCGCGTGCGCCATCCCCGCGTTTTCCGCCATGTTCACGTCATTTCCTGCTGCGCGCCGGCGCTCCCGGCCCGCCTGGCCGCCTCCGCCTAGACGCTGAACGCCGCGATGGCCTGATTAAGCTGGCGCGCCTGGTCCTCCAGCGACGCGGCAGCGGCGGCGGCCTCCTCGACCAGCGCCGCGTTCTGCTGGGTGGACTGGTCCATCGACGCCACCGCCTGATTGACCTGCTCGATGCCGCTGCTCTGCTCGACCGAAGCCGCCGCAATCTCGCTCATGATGTCGGTCACCCGGCGGATCGCCGCAACCACCTCCTCCATGGTGCTGGCCGCGCGCCCGGCCTGGCCACTGCCCAAAGCCACATGCGCCAGCGACGTCTCGATCATGGACTTGATCTCGCGGGCCGCCCCGGCGCTGCGCTGGGCCAGGCCGCGCACTTCGCCGGCAACCACCGCGAACCCGCGCCCCTGCTCGCCGGCGCGGGCAGCTTCCACGGCGGCGTTGAGCGCCAGGATATTGGTCTGGAAGGCGATGCCGTCGACCACGCCGATGATCTCCGCGACCGTCCTGGCCGCCGTGCTGATATCGCCCATGGTGGCCAGCACATCGCCCACCACCGCACCGCCCTGGCTAGCCACCTCGACCGCGCTGACAGCAAGTTGGCTGGCCTGGCGCGCGTTGTCTGCGTTCTGGCGCACGGTGGAGGTCATCTGCTCCATGCTAGAGGCCGTTTCCTCGAGCGAGGCAGCCTGCGCTTCCGTGCGGCTGGACAAATCCGCGTTGCCCGCGGCGATCTGCCGCGTGGCCGACGTAATCGCATCCGAGCCCTGGCGCACCCGCCCCACGGTGAGCGCAAGGCTGGCCTGCATGCGCGCGAGGCCCTCCAGCAAGCGGCCCATTTCATCGCCGCGCGTTACCTGCACCGGGTGGCTCAGATCTCCGGCCGCGATGCGGTCGAATTGCGTCAGCGCCTGCTCCAGCGGGCCAACGATGGCACGCAGCAGGAACACCGCGCAGGCGGCCGCCACCAGCAGCGCCAGCAGGATCGCGGCAATCACGCCATTGCGAAAATGCAAGTACGCCACCTGCGACGCTTCGAAATTGCCCGCGGCCATCTTCATCTGGAACTGGCTCAGTTTCAGGCTGCTGTCGTTGGCGTCCCGAAACAGCCTGGACAGCTTGCCATCCATGATCTGGTCGGCCAGCGCGCGATCCTTGGCGCGCAGCGCGGTGATGATGGCGGCGATGCCTTCGCGGTTGGCGGCATCCCGCTTGGCCGACACGGCCACGGCGAGCCGGTCTTCCTCGCTGTCGCGCGGCAGGGCCATGAAGCGCTTCCAGGCCTCGTCCGAGCGTCGCGTGAGTTCTTCGGTGCGGTCCAGCAAGCCAGGGGCTTCCGGGCTGTCCGGGTACAGCATGGCGCGGTCCAGCGCGGTGCGCGCCCGGGTGAGGCTCAGGTCCGCCTCGCCCAGCGCCAGGGCAGAGGCAAGCTGGTTCGAGTAAGTGGATTCATGGGCGTCGTTGGCGGCGCGCAAGCCGAGCAAGCCGGCCACGCCCACACCAAGCGCGAGCAGGAACAACAGGGAAACGGTGGCAATGAGGCGGGCGCGGATGGTAAGGCTGGCAAGCATGGGAAAGAGGCCCGGAAAGTGAAAGGCGGAAATGGCGCGCTGGGCGGCAAACCTGTCTATCGGTGCGGTGCAGCAGCAACTTGAGGCCGCGCTATCGGCTGTGCGCAAAGCAGCACCTGAAGGGCAAATTCAGGCACCGCGATTGATTTTGCGCAAACTTTCATGCGTCCGCGCGCCGGCCTCGGTCAAGTCCGGCCAAAGCCGTCCGTTAGCCCAGTGATCTCAAACCCCTGTTCCAGACGATGATGAAAAACCTGAGCGTGCGCACTGCCCTGCTGGCAGTCCTGGTGACCTTTGCCTGCATGATCGTGTTCGGCGCGGGCGTTGGCGTGCTCGCGCTGCGCGCCGCGGACCAGGCGACCGGGCGCGTGGAGCAACTCTCCGCCAGCGCCCTGCTGCTCAACGATGCGTACAAGGACATGACCCGGGCACGCTCGGCGCTCGCGCGCGCCTACGCCTCGGCCCGCGAGGGCAGCACTGAAGTCAACACCAGCGCACTCGATGCCGCCGGCAAATCGCTCAAGCGCTCGGCCGAGGCGTTGCAGCGCTTCGAGGCCACGCCCGCCCAGGAAGGCCAGGACGACGCCCAGCGCCGACAGGTCGCGGATGCCGCGCGCCGGCATGCCGGCACGGTCGAGCGAGCCCTGGCCGCCTTGCGCGCGGGAGACCCCGCCACCTACGCGGCCATCAACGAGCGCGACATCACCGCCTCCGGGGCCGAGTATTCGGTGGGCGTCGAGCGCTTCCAGGAACAGGCGAGCCAGCTGACGCAGCAGGAAACCGAGACTAGCCGCTCGCGCTACCAATGGGTGGTGAGGCTCGTGGTGGTTGGTATCACCGCCGCGCTTGGCTTGATCGTCGCGGTGCACCTCGGGCTGCGCGCGGCCATCGTGGCGCCGCTGGCCACGGCCGCCGAGCACCTCGACCGCGTGGCGCAAGGCGACCTGAGCCATCCCACTACTGCCGCCGGCAATAACGAGGTAGGCCGCGTGCTGGCCGCCGTGGCACGCATGCAGGTGGCGCTCACGCGCACAGTCAGCCAGGTGCGCGCCAGCTCGGACTCGGTCAACATCGGCGCGCGCGAGATCGCGGCCGGCAATACCGACCTGTCCTCGCGCACCGAGCAGCAGTCCGCATCGCTCGAGCAAACCGCGGCCAGCATGGAGGAGCTCACCTCCACGGTGAGCAACAACACCGAGAGCGCGCGCCAGGCCAGCGCGCTGGCCGCCGAAGCGGCGCGGCTGGCCACGCGCGGCGGCGACGACGTGCGCGGCGTGGTCCAGACCATGGGCGACATCAGCAGCAGTTCGCAGCGGATCGCCGACATCATCGGCGTGATCGACGGCATTGCCTTCCAGACCAATATCCTGGCGCTCAACGCCGCCGTGGAAGCGGCGCGCGCGGGCGAGGCGGGCCGCGGCTTTGCCGTGGTAGCGGGCGAGGTGCGCGCACTGGCGCAGCGCAGCGCCAACGCGGCACGGGAGATCAAGTCGCTGATCGACGACTCGGCCAGCAAGGTGGGCGCCGGCAACGCGCTCGTCGCCCAGGCCGGCCAGACCATGAGCGAGACGGTGAACGCCGTGGGCCGCCTGGCGCGGATCATGGAAGACATCTCGTCGGCGTCGCTGGAACAAAGCGCCGGCATCGTGCAGGTGAGCCAGGCGGTGACACAGATGGAAGCCGTCACCCAGCAGAACGCGGCGCTGGTGGAACAGGCGGCCGCCGCGGCCGGATCGCTGGAAGCGCAGGCGCGCCAGCTTGCCGAGGCGGTGGGTGCCTTCCGGCTTGCGCCGGCAGCCTGAGGGACCGCAGCGTCCCCTTCCCCCAAAGCCAAGCTCAAGCCGACCTCAAGCCACCTTCACACGGCCGTGATACCGCGCTGCAAGGTGATCTTGAGCATGGAAAACACCTGCCGCGCCACCGGGTTGGCCGCATTGGGCCGCGCCCACAAGTAGTACGTCACATCGGGCAGGCGCGGCAGCCCGTCCTTGTCGCCCAGCACCCGCATGTCGGCACCCAGCAGGTCGATGCTGCGCGCCGTGATCCCCAGCCCGGCGCGGATCGCCGCCTTGATGCCGATCAGGCTCGGCGCGAAATACGCCGCGCGCCAGGGCACGCCGGCCTCCTTCAGTGCATCCAGCGCCAGTTTGCGAAACAGGCTGGGCTCGTCAGCCAGGATCAGCGGCACCGTGCTGCCGCTCTCATAGGCAAAATCCGCCGCGCAAACCCAGATCGTGGGCGAGGTGCGCAAGACCAGGCCGTCCAGGCTGGTGTCTTCCCGGGTGGAAACGGTCAGGTCGATCTCGCCCCGCCGCAACGATTCCATCAGGAAGGGGCTGCGCCCCACATGGATCTCCAGCCGCAGGGCAGGCGAGGCACGCGCGATATGCGACAGCAGCGGCGGCAGGATCGTGTCGGCCACATCGTGCGGCGCCCCGATCCGCAGCGAGCCTGTCAGGTCGCCCTCGCGCAGCACGCGCAGCGCCTCGTCGTTCAGGTTCAGCAATTGCCGCGCGTATTCCACCAGCTTGTTGCCGTGCCGCGTGAGCTGCTTGCCGCGCCCGTGCCGCTCGAACAGCACCAGCGCCACCTGCTCCTCCAGCCGCTGCATCTGCTGGGTGACGGCGGATTGGGTGCGGTGCAGCCGCTGCGCCGCGGCGGCAAAGGTACCGTGGTCGGCAATGGCCACCAAGGTGCGCAACAGGTCCAGATCGAGATTACGCATTCATTAGACTTGCTTAAGTATTTTCATGGGTGATTAAGTGGTTTCAGGTGCCAGCCTTCATTACAGTGAAACCATGCAAGGTGATGCACCACACCGCAAACCAAGAACCATCAAGACTCAGCAAGGATTCTAGAGACATGTCGATCGCACAACAACGCCAGGCCGCCGTCGGGGACACAATTCAATCGATCAAGGAAATCGTAGCCAGCGGCGGCGTCACCCGCGAATCGCTGGCCAGCGTGCTGGGCCAGGTCGAGCAGCTCGCGGCCATGCCGCACCTGTGGGCGCAGAGCGAATTCGCCCCACCGGAGGAAGGCGAGCGCCAGGCCCGCTACCTGATCGCAGAAGACCCCGACCAGACCTTCGCGTTGTACCTCAACGTGATGCGCCCCGGCAAGCGCATCCCCCCGCACGACCACACCACCTGGGCCTGCGTGGCCGGCGTGGTGGGCACCGAGTACAACGACGTCTACCTGCGCACCGACGATGGCAGCGAGCCGGGCGTCGGCACGCTGAAGCACTCGCACACGGTGGAAGTGGGCCCGGGGTCGGGCATCGCGCTGCTGCCCGACGACATCCACTCGGTGGAGATCCGCGGCGAATCCGTGATCCGCCACCTGCACATGTACGGCCGCGCGCTGGAAACCCTGACCGGGCGCACCGCCTACGACCTCGAGACCGGCCGCTGCCAGGCCATGAGCGTGGGCGTCAAGACGCGCCGCTAAACGGCACCCGGGAGGTGCAGCGCTAACCCGCCCTACCGCCAACACCCACCTCCCGGCTTCTGCCGAAGCCCATCTCCAACGCATTTCCAGTTGCCTCCCGCCCGCGTGCGGCCAGGAGGTCTGGCCCCCTTTTTGCCTGAACAAACGCATGCCCGCCATCCTGAACACGCCCGACACCCGCTACACCCAAGTCGACCCGGTCACCCTCAAGGGCTGGCTGCACGACCAGGACGAGATCGCCCTGCTCGATATCCGCGAGCATGGCCAATATGGCGAAGGCCATCCGTTCTACGCAGTGCCACTCCCCTTTAGCCGGCTGGAGCTGGATATCGGCCGCCTGGCCCCCAACACCGCGGCGCGCATCGTGCTGGCGGACGACGGCGACGGCGTGGCAGCGCGCGCCGCGCAGGCACTGGCCGCCCTCGGCTACACCCGCCTGATCGTGCTGGACGGCGGCGTGCCGGGCTGGCAGGCCGCCGGCTACGCCTTGTTCGCCGGCGTCAACGTGCCCTCCAAGACCTTCGGCGAGCTGGCCGAGCACCATTACGGCACGCCGCGCGTCTCGGCCGCGGAGCTGGCGGCCATGCAGGCAGGCGAGCAAGCCCCGGTGGTGCTCGATGGCCGGCCCGTGGCGGAATTCCGCAAGATGAATATCCCCGGCGCCATCTGCTGCCCCAACGGCGAGCTGGCTTACCGGCTGCGCGACCTGGTGCCCGACCCGGCCACGCCGATCGTGGTCAACTGCGCCGGCCGCACGCGCAGCATCATCGGCGCGCAAACCCTGATCAACTTCGGCGTGCCCAACCCCGTGTTCGCGCTGGAAAACGGCACCCAGGGCTGGTACCTGAACGATTACAAGCTGGAGCACGGCGGCACCCGGCGCTATCCCGACAGCGCCGCGCCTGCGGGGCTGGACGCGGCCCGGGCCGCCGCGCAAACGATGGCGGTGCGCTTTGCGGTGCCGCACATCAACGCCGCCGAAGCGGGCGCGTGGCTGAACGACCGCTCGCGCACCACCTTCCTGTGCGACGTGCGCACGCCGGAGGAATACAGCGCCGGCTCCGTGCCCGGCGCCCAGAACACGCCGGGCGGCCAGTTGATGCAGGCCACCGACCAATACGTGGGCGTGCGCCGCGCGCGCCTCGTGCTGATCGATGCCGATGGCGTGCGCGCCACGGTGGTGGCGAGCTGGCTGCGCCAGATGGGCCATGACGCCGTGGCGCTCGAAGGCGGGCTTGCGGCTGCGCTTGCCTACGGCCTCGCCGCGCCCACCGGCCCCGTGGCGCCCTCCCGTGCCTTGCCGGGCATCGACGCCCCCGCGCTGGCGGCTGGCCTGGCCGTGCGGCGGCTGCTGGCGCTCGACGTGCGCGCCAGCATGGCGTATCGCGCCGGGCACGTGCCGGGCAGCCGCTGGTCGATCCGCCCGGTGTTTGCCCGCGATCTCGCCGGCGTGCCGCGCGACACGCCAATCGTGCTGATCGGCGATGACGATCAACCGGGCATGGCCACGCTGGCCGCCGCCGAACTGGCCGCACTGGGCTATAGCGACATCAGGCTGCTCGCCGGTGGCGCGGGCGCCTGGCAGGCGGCGGGCCATGCGCTGGCAAGCGATGCCGGGCATGGCGACGCGGCAAGCAGCCTGCCCGATGCGCGCTGCATCGATTTCCTGTTCTTCGTCCACGACCGTCACGACGGCAACAAGGAAGCCGCGCGCCGCTACCTGGCCTGGGAAACCAACCTGATCGGCCAGCTCGACGCTCAGGAACTGGCCACTTTCCGCTTCGCCTGATCCGCACAGCGTCCTTCCGACATGACCCGCCATCAGCGACCGAGCCAGTCACGCAGCCACCTCCCGCCCCTCGCGGCGGGCAACCGTGCGCATGGCTGGCAAGGCGAGTCGCGAGGCATTGATTCCCATCCGGCTCGACGGTGCAGCGCCAAGGGGACACCCCGGCATGCCGGGGACACAGGGGCAAGAGGCAAGTGGCAGCGACCGGTATGCCAGACCGGCCACCGGGCCCACGAAAAACCTGCCCAGCCCCCTTCGCTCTGACATCTCTCTACATCACAGGGGTTTTTCATGCCACGCATCCAGCAAGTCCTGACCCGCACCTTCGCCACCGCCGTCACCATCACCCTCGCCATGGCCGGCGCCCCCGGCAGCGCGCAACCACTCGCGCCGGTCGGCGGCTTTCCCTCGCAGCCGCTGCGCTTTGTCTCGCCGTTTCCCGCTGGCGGCGGCAACGATGCCGTCACGCGCATTGTCACCACGCGGCTCGGCGAAGTGCTGGGGCAGACCGCCGTCACCGACAACCGCGGTGGCGCCGGCGGCAATATCGGCACGCGCTTCGTGGCCGAGGCCAAGCCGGACGGCTACACCCTGCTGACCTCGCAGGTGTCGGTCATGGCGGTGAACCCGACGCTGTACAGCGCGCCTGGCTTCGACCCGATCAAGAACTTCACGCCGGTCACCCAAATCAATGCGGCTCCGCTGGCCATCGTGGTAGCGGCCAACGCGCCATGGCAGACCTTTGCCGAACTGGCCACGCAGGCCAAGGCCCAGCCGCAAAAGATCACCTTTGCCACGCCCGGCAACGGCACGCTCTCGCACCTGGTCGGCGTGGTGCTGGACAAGGATAGCGGCATCGCCCTGCAGCACGTGCCCTACAAGGGCGCCGGCCCGGCCATCAATGACCTGCTGGGCGGGCAGGTGAACGTGCTGATCACCTCGACCTCCTCGGTGGCAGGCTTTATCCAGGCCGGCCGCATGCGCGCACTGGCGGTCACCAGTCCGCGCCGCCTGGGCGTGTTCGCCAAGGTGCCGACGCTGGAGGAACTGGGCTATCGCAATGCCCGTTTCGAGGACTGGTACGGGGTGTTCGCCCCCGCCGGCACCTCGCCCGAGCGCGTCGCCTACCTGAACCGCGCCATCGTGCAGGTACTGCAGATGCCGGAGGTGGTGAAGCTGATCAACGAAGGCGGCAGCGACGTGGTGGGCAACAAGCCGGAGGCATTCGCCGCGCAGCTCAAGGGCGACATCGCGCGCTGGTCGCAGATCGTCAAGCTCTCCGGCGCCCGCGTGGACTGATCCGCTCGCAGCCGGTGCAGGCGGCATGGCTCTTGCTGCTGCCTGCCACCGCAAGTTGTCACACCAGCCGCGCCACCCTGGCGCGGCACCCCAACAGGCCAAGCCATGAAGCCCAGCATCCTTACCCACCTCGCGCATGCGGGCCGCGCCAGCGCCGTGGATGGCGGACAGCCCGTCAACCCGCCCGTGGTGCGCGCCAGCACCGTGTTGTTCGACTCGGTGGCGCAGATGCGCGAAATGCGCTCCCGGCGCGGCAGCGAACGCCTGTTTACCTACGGCGCACGCGGCAATCCCACGGCGTTTGCACTCGAAGACATGGTCACCGAGCTGGAAGGCGGCTACCGCACGCGCCTGTTCCCCAGCGGGCTGGCGGCCGCCGCGATGACGCTGCTGGCCTACCTGCGCCCCGGCCAGCACGTGCTGCTGCCCGATTGCGTGTATGAGCCGGTGCGCAAGCTGGCCGAAGGTTTCCTGGCGCAGCACGGCATCGCCGCCAGCTTCTACGCGGCCGATGGCCACGACCTGCAAGCCAGGCTGCGGCGCGAAACCCGGCTGGTATACGTAGAGGCACCCGGTTCGCTGGCCTATGAAATGTGTGACCTGCCAGCCATCGCCGACATCGCCCACCAGCACGGCGCGCTGGTGGCGGCTGATAACACCTGGGGCTCCGGCCTGCTGTACCAGCCCCTTGCGCTCGGCGCCGATATCTCCCTGATGGCCGCGACCAAATACCTGTCCGGGCATTCGGACGTGATGATGGGCACGGTCTGTACCGTTGAAGCCGCCTGGCCCGCACTCGCCGCGGTGGCCGACGCCTTCGGCATCAGCGTCAGCCCGGACGACGCCTACCTGGTCCAGCGCGGCATGCGCTCCCTCGGCGCGCGCCTGTCCCAGCACGAGCGCAGCGCGCTGACGGTCGCGCACTGGCTGCGCACCCGCCCCGAAGTGGCGGAGATCTTCTGCCCCGCCCTGCCCGGCGACCCCGGCCACGCGCTGTGGCAGCGCGACTGCCGCGGCACCAACGGCCTGCTGTCGTTCTCGCTGCGCGCCGCGGCACCGGACGCCGCCGAACGCTTCATCGACAGCCTTGCACTGTTCGGCATCGGCGCCTCCTGGGGAGGCTTCGAAAGCCTCGCCGTGGTCGCCGACATGCGCGGCGCGCGCAGCGTCACCGACTGGTCCAGGCGCGGCCAGGTGATCCGGCTGCATATCGGGCTGGAGGATGTGGATGACCTGCTAGCGGATCTGGCGCGGGGATTCGAGGTGATTGGCGGCGGCCGGGTTGCCGGGCGGGCGTTGGAGGCGCGCCTGGATACGGCGTAGTGAACCAATCTGCGTCCCGTGCTAGCATTGCATGCATTGCTAGCACAGGAGATTGACATGGCGACACTGACCATCCGTCATGTGGATGAGGAACTCAAGGCACGTTTGCGCATGGAGGCCGCGCAGCACGGCCACTCGATGGAAGAGGAAGTTCGCGCCATTCTGCGGCGTGCGCTGACCAATGTGCTATCCGAATTCATGCGAGGCCAGCCTGAGCCAGCGGTCATACGTTGGCTCGACCTGCACTCACAACATGAATACGCGATTACTGCGGTGACTGTTGCTGAACTTCTATATGGCATTGCCCGTTTGCCCGAAGGGCGCAGGAAAGGCGGGCTCCAGGAGGCGGCACTCCAAATGATCGAAGATGAATTCGCGGGCATGGTACTTCCATTCGACGAACATACGGCCCCCCATTACGCCGCAGTCGTAACTCAGCGGGAACGATCTGGACGGCCCGTCAGCATGGCAGATGCGCAAATTGCAGCTATTTGCCGTCACCACGGCGCCGTGCTTGCTACTCGCAACGGCAAGGACTTCGAAGGAATAGGCCTGAGCCTGGTGAATCCTTGGCTCGAGTAACGTCGAGCGTGTCAGCGCAAATACGCAGCGCTAAGTCCTGACCGTTTCCCTCGCAAGCCCACCTTGCGATCCGCCGCTTCGCACAGGCATACAATGCCGGCTTTTGCCCTTGCGCCCCGCGATGCCCCCACCCCTGACCGAAAGCCACTCCGCCGTTTTCTCGCCCGAGGAACAGGAGAGCTTCTATCGTCTCATCGCGTCGCGCCGCGACATGCGGCATTTCATTGCGGGCGCGTCGGTCGATGAAGCTGTCCTGATGCGCCTGCTGAGGGCTGCGCACAGCGCGCCTTCGGTGGGGCTGATGCAGCCGTGGCGCTTTATCCGCGTCGCCGATGCCGCCTTGCGCAAAGAGATCGCCGCGTTGGTCGAGGCCGAACGGCAGAAGACCGCCGTGGCGCTGGGCGAGCGCGATGGCGAGTTCCTACGGCTGAAAGTGGAAGGCGTGCGCGAGTGCGCCGAGCTGTTGGTGGTGGCAATGGCACCGGATGACGGCACCGTGTTTGGCCGGCGCACCATGCCGCGCGAGATGGCGCTGTGCTCGGCGGCCTGTGCCATTGAAAACCTCTGGCTGGCGGCGCGCGTGGAAAACCTTGGGCTGGGCTGGGTCTCGATGTTCGCGCCCGACGCGCTGGCTGCGCTATTGCGGTTGCCGCCGGGTGGCCAGCCTATCGCCATTCTCTGTCTCGGCCCCGTGCAAGCCTTCTACCCCGCGCCAATGCTGGAGCTGGAAGGCTGGCGCCAGGGCCGCCCGCTCGCGGACCTGATGTCCACGGACACCTGGGACCGCCCGGACGCCTGAGGCCCCATCCATCGGGCCACTCAAGGCGCCACTGACGGTTCCCGTTTCATGCAGCGCAGCACGAAGGTGGAATGGCTGTGCCGCAAGCCCGGTAGCTTGTAGAGCTTGTGGCGCAGGAATTCCTCGTACCCTTCCGTGCCCGCCACCGCCACCTTGATCAGGTAATCGTATTCGCCGGTGAGCAGGTACGCTTCCATCACTTCCGGCAATTCGGCCAGCGCTTCGCCGAAGCGATCCAGCATGTCGTCGTCATGCCGGTCCAGCGTGACCTCGATCAGCACGGTGTCGGGCAGGCCGAGCGCCTTCTGGTTCAGCAGGGCCGCATAGCCCTCGATCACACCGCTTTCTTCCAAAGCGCGCACGCGGTTCCAGCACGGCGTGGGCGACAAGCCGACCTGCTCGGCCAGCTTGAGGTTGGAGAGCCTGCCGTCGCGCCGCAGCGCGCGCAGGATGCGGCGGTCGGTTTCGTCCAGTTTTGGGGAGGTTGCCATGTCTTCTGCCGATGATAAGGAAGGAATCACCCATAACTCTATCATCAACAGTTAATTCATCTCCAAATTGATCAGAACTGGAGGCAATAAAGAAGCCCATTCTGAGGTGGCGCTGGTAAATTTGTCGCATGCCTTCCCGGCCACAAACCCCAACAAACTGCCGCCGATACCATGTCAACCTTGAACCTCGCCCTGCGGCTGGACCGCACTGACCTCTTCGGCGCCGTCGAATGGACGCTGGCCAACGCCCGCCGCACCGGCCTGCACCTGATCGACCTGTGCTTCGGGCAAGCGGCCGCGCCCTACCAGCTCACGTTGTCGGTCGGAGCGGAAGATGCGGACCGGCTGGATCTGTTCGTCAGGCGGCTGGAAAACGGCGTGGACGTGCTGGAGGTCTTCGAGATTGCGGCGCCGGGCGAGCGCGCTGCCGAGGCGCCGGCGCACGTCGAGGCATGGCGTGACGCGGTGGAACCTTCGCTGGCATTGGCCTAGGCCGTCGCCAAAGAACGGGTCCCGGTACGCAGTCCGGCACCGCGCCCACCGGATTCAGCGCTGCTCGAAGCTGCGCGTGAAGTAGACCAGGCCGGCCTGCTCGCGCAAGCGGTACAAGGAGGCCGGGCGGCGCCCGGTCTCTTTTTGGGCGCCCAGGTCTTCCAGCAAGTCCGCGGCGAGCATGCGGGTGCGGAAGGCCTTTTTTTCGAGAGGGCGGCCCAGCACGATCTCGTAGACATGCTGCAGTTCGCCTAACGTGAACGCGGCCGGCAGCAAATGCGCGGGCAGCGACGTGTACTCGGTCTTGCCCCGCACGCGCCCGAGCGCCGCGCTTAGCAGCGTGGCGTGATCAAAGGCTAGCGGCATCCCCACGCCATCACCCTCCACCGGCGCCCAGCGCAGGTCGGCGGCGTTGCCGCCTTTCTGCAAGGCCAGCGTGTCATCCGCCAGCAAGGCAACGTAGACATGGGTGGTGGACCATCCGCGCGGATCGCGCGTGGCGCTGCCCCAACTGCCTACCTGTTCCAGATAGGGACTATTGACCCCGGTCTTCTCCGCCAGCTTGCGCAACGCGCAGCCCTGTAGATCCTGGTCCCGTTCGATATCGACAAAGCCGCCCGGCAAGGCCCATTGCCCGGGAAATGGCTCACCGGACTGTTCCGGCCGCTGCACGAGCAGAACCTGCAGCGCCCCCGCACGGATCGTCAGGATGACCACGTCGACGGTGGTCAAGGGGCGCGGGAATGCGGCGGTGGTGGGTTTAGTCATAGGGCGGGCGTTCCTGGAAGGAGGTGGTTTGAGCGGTTCGAGCGGTTCAAGCCATTCACGCCGGATTATAGATTGACAAGTGTCTCAGCCACACTTATATTAGTGGCACAGACACACTTAATGCCAGGCGCCCAGCACGGGCGAATCCAACAACACCACCGGAAAGGACCACCATGTTCGGCATCCGATTCATCAAGGCAGATCCCACCACCTATCTGATGCAGATGAAGAGCGGCAAGATCATCCGCGAAGGCAGCGGCCAGTCGTTCTACTACTACGCGCCCACCACATCCCTCGTTGCGGTGCCCGTGGGCAGCCAGATCCTGCCGTATATCTTCGAGCTGATCACGACCGACTTCCAGTCCGTCACCGTGCAAGGCAACCTCTCCTACCGCATCACCGAGCCGCGCAAGACGGCCGCCATGCTCAATTTCGCGCTCAAGCCGGACGGCCGCAACTACATCTCCGAGGATCCGCAGAACCTGCGCACCCGCGTCGAGGGCGTGGTGGAGGTACTGGTGCAGCAGGCCGTGAGCGCCGAAACGCTGCGCTCCGCGCTGCAGGCGTCCGACCGCATGGCCCGCCAGGTCGAAGGCGCGCTCAAGGCGCATCCGGACCTGCTGGCCCTCGGCCTGGAAATCCTGTCGTTCTCGATGGTGGCCGTCAAGCCGCGCGCCGAAACCGCGCGGGCGCTGGAAGCCGAGGTCCGCGAGCAGATCCTGAAGGCCGCCGACGACGCCATCTACGCCCGCCGCAATGCCGCGGTGGAAAACGAACGCGCCATCAAGGAGAGCGAGCTCGACACCGAAGTCGCGGTGGAGCTCAAGCAGCGCACGATCCGCGAAACCCAGATGGAAGCCGAAGCCGCGGTGCAGAAGAAGCAGGCGGAACTGGAGGCCAGCACCATGGAGGCGCAGATCACGCTGGAAGCGCGCCGCAAGGAGTTCGTGGGCCTGGAGGCCGACAACACACGCACCACCGCCGAGGCCGAGGCACACCGCCTGGGCGCCGTGATGCAGGCCTTGCAGGGCGCCGACGCGCGCATCGTGCAGGCGCTGGCCGCATCGGGCATGGCGCCGGGCCAGTTGATCGCGCAGGCCTTCGGCGGGATTGCCGACAAGGCCGAGAAGATCGGGCAGCTGAATATGTCGCCGGAACTGCTTCAGTCGCTGCTGGCACCGCAGAGCAGCGGCCGCGCAAAATAACCGAAGATCAGCGCAGCTTCAAGATGCTTCAAGACGCTTCAAGACGCTTTAAGCGGTATTAAGTAGTTAAGAGAAAAAGGAGCCAAAACAATGAGCGCAAGCGCCGATCGCAAGGTAGTGCTGGTGACGCGCAAAACACGGCTGGAAGAGTTGCTGGCGCGCTACCACTCGCTGGCGCAGGCACGCTTCTACCTGGAACACCTCGGCGCGGACATCACCGATTACCAGCGTGAGCACGACACCTATCTTGCTGCGCGCGAACAGGTGGCCGCCGTGCTGTCGCGCTACCTGCGCCGGCAGGTGGTGGACCGCCAGTTCCTGCCCAACTTCCTGTTCGGCCCGGAGGACATCGTGGTGGCCCTGGGCCAGGACGGCCTGGTTGCCAACACCATGAAATACCTGAATGGCCAGCCGCTGATCGGCGTGAACCCGGATCCGGCGCGCCACGACGGCGTGCTGCTGCCATTCAAGGTGGGCGACCTGGCGCGTGTGCTGGCCGAAGCCATGCAGGACCGCCGCCCCGCGCGCCCGGTCACCATGGCGCGCGCCGAACTGTCGGACCAGCAGGTGCTGTACGCGGTCAACGACTTCTTTATCGGGCCGCGCAGCCACACCTCGGCGCGCTACGAGATCCAGCTCGGCGCGCGCAGCGAGGTGCAGTCGTCGAGCGGCGTCATTGTCTCCACGGGACTTGGCTCCACTGCCTGGCTCAAGAGCATCGTCACCGGCGCGCGCGCCATTGCGCAGCCAGACGGTGGCGCCGACGTAGCCTATCAACCCTTGCCATGGGATACCGACCGGCTGGTGTTTGCGGTGCGCGAGCCCTTTCCGAGCCGCGCCAGCCAGGCCACATTGGTTTATGGCAACGTGCCGCGCGGCGAGCAGATCGTGCTGCGCTCGCTGATGCCGGAAACTGGCGTGATCTTCAGCGACGGCATCGAAGCCGATTTCCTGCAATTCAACGCGGGCACCGAGGCCCGCATCGGCGTGGCCGAGCGCAGCGGGCAGCTCGTGCAGTAGGGCCGCCCCTTATTCGCCCTCCGGCAGCAGTTCGATCCCATCCAGCTCGGCCGCGCAGGTATCGCGCACGATGGAGACAAAGTCGCGCACATAGGGGCGCTGCGCGAGCGGCGCCGGCGTGGTGGCATAGAGCTCGCTCCACAAACCCTTGGCGCCGATGCGCTTGGCCAGCACGTAATCGTGGTCGACGTAGTTCTTCACGCCCCAGTTGGGCAGCGCGGCCACGCCGCGGCGGCTGGCCACCAGCTGCAGCACGGCCACCGTCAGCTCGGCGGTGCGCCGCTGCAGCTTGATGCCGGCGGGCTCCAGCACTTCGCGGATCAGGTCGATGCGCTGCTCCGGCACCGGATAGGTGATCAGCGTTTCGCCGTCCAGGTCGACCGCCTCGATCCGGCGCTTGTTGCGCAGCCGGTGCTCGTTGGCGATCACCGCGAGGATCTCGAAGCGGAACAGCGGCGCCACCGCCAGGCCGCGCTTGGCCGGCGGCATCGAGCCGATCACCATGTCCGTGCGGCCCTCGGCCAGCAGCGCCAGGGGATCGGCGTGGAAGCCCGCCACCAGGTCCACCTCCACCTCCGGCCAGCGCCGGCGGAATTCGTCCATCACGGGCATCAGCCAGTCAAAGCAGGTATGGCACTCCAGCACGATGCGCAGCTCGCCGCGCGTGTCGCCCTTGAGCCGGGCCAGGTCGCGCTCGGCCGTGCTGATGGCCGCCAGCGTCTCGCGCGCCAGCGCCAGCAGCCGGTCGCCGGCCGGCGTGAAGCGCAGGCCCTGGCGGGTGCGGTCGAACAGCGGCAGGCCGTAGTGCGCCTCGATGCCTTTGATCTGATGGGACAGCGCCGACTGGCTGACGTGCACGCGCTCCGCGGCCGTGGCGAGCTTGCCGGATTCGGCAATCGCTACCAACGAGCGCAGGTGCCTGACTTCGATCACGGTTTGCTCCTGGAATGTGAAACATGGCGCCGGGATGGCGTGATATGAAATTGACTCATACGTTGATTAAATCTTATCGCTTGATTCATTTTACGCTGGATTCCACACTGTGCGCCATCGTCACATTCCCAATACCGAGCACTGCATGGCACGCACTCATATCGCTGGATTTCCGCGCATCGGCGCCCAGCGCGAACTGAAATTCGCCCAGGAGGCGTTCTGGCGCGGCGAAACGGACGAGGCCAGCCTGCGCCAGGTAGCGGCCGGCCTGCGCCAGCGCCACTGGCAGTCGCAGGCGCAAGCCGGACTGGACGGCGTGGCGGTGGGCGACTTCGCCTACTACGACCAGGTGCTGGGCCTGAGCGCCTTGCTCGGCGCCCTGCCCACGCGTTTCGGCTTCGACCCGACGCAGCTGAGCCTGGCCCAGTACTTCGAGCTGGCCCGTGGCAACAAGGCCCAGCCCGCCATGGAAATGACCAAGTGGTTCGATACCAACTACCACTACCTGGTCCCGGAACTCGGCCCCGATACCCATTTCGACGGCGGCGTGGACTGGTTCTTCGATGAAGTGGAAGAAGCGCTGGCGCTGGGGCTCAAGACCAAGCCGGTGCTGATCGGGCCGGTCACCTACCTGTGGCTGTCCAAGACCCACGTGGACTGATTCGACCGCCTGAGCCTGCTGCCCAGCCTGGTCGCCGCCTATGGCCGCATCCTGGCCCGCCTGCGCGAACGTGGCATCGAATGGGTGCAGATCGACGAGCCCGCGCTGTGCCTGGACCTGGAGCCGGCATGGCTCGATGCCTATGACAGCGCCTACGCCGAACTGGCCAGGTCCGGCGTCAAGCTGCTGCTGGCTACCTACTTCGACAGCGCCGCCGACCACGCCGCGCGCGCCGCCGCCCTGCCGGTGCAAGGCTTCCACATCGACCTGGTCCGCGCGCCGCAGCAGCTCGACGCCTGGCGCAAGGTGCTGCCGGCCGGCGCGGTGCTGTCCGCCGGCGTCATCGACGGCCGCAACATCTGGCGCACCGACCTACGCCGCGCGCTGGCCGCGCTGGCACCGCTGCATGCCGAACTGGGCGAGCGCCTGTGGGTCGCGCCGTCCTGCTCGCTGCTGCACGTACCGGTCTCGCTAGAGGCCGAGCGCAAGCTCGATGCGGAAATCAAGACCTGGCTGGCCTTCGCCACCGAGAAGCTGGCCGAGGTCAGCGTGCTGGCCCGCGCCTTGAACGAAGGCGAGGCAGCGGTCGCCGCCGAGCTGGCCGCCGCCGATGCCGCGCTGGCCTCGCGCCGCAGCTCGCGCCGCGTGGTTAACCTGCAGGTGCAGGCACGCGTCGCGGCAGTCACCGCTGCCATGGCGGAGCGCAAGAGCCCGTTCCAGACCCGCATCGAACACCAGCGCGCCGCGCTGCAGCTGCCGGCACTGCCGACCACCACCATCGGCTCCTTCCCGCAGACACCGGCGATCCGCCAGACCCGTGCCGCCTACCGCCGCGGCGACATCGGCGCGCTGGATTACCTGCAGCGCATCCGCGGAGAAATCGAGACCGCCGTGCGCAAGCAGGAAGCGCTCGGCCTGGACGTGCTGGTGCACGGTGAAGCCGAGCGCAACGACATGGTCGAGTATTTCGGTGAGCAGCTGTGCGGTTACACCTTCACCGAAAACGGCTGGGTGCAAAGCTATGGCTCGCGCTGCGTCAAGCCGCCGGTGATCTACGGCGATGTGTACCGCCCCGAGCCGATGACGGTGGAAACCACGCGCTATGCGCAATCGCTCACCGACCGTCCGATGAAGGGCATGCTCACCGGCCCCGTCACCATGCTGCAATGGTCCTTCGTGCGCGACGACCAGCCGCGCGCCACCACCACGCTGCAACTCGCGCTGGCGATCCGCGACGAGGTCTCGGACCTGGAACAAGCCGGCATCCGCATCATCCAGATCGACGAGCCCGCGCTGCGCGAAGGCTTGCCGCTGCGCAAGGGTGACTGGGCCGCGTACCTGGACTGGGCCGTGCATGCGTTCAAGATCTCGGCCGCCTCGGTGGCGGACGAAACGCAGATCCACACCCATATGTGCTACGCCGAGTTCAACGACATCCTGCCCGCCATTGCCGCGCTGGACGCCGACGTGATCACCATCGAAATCTCGCGCTCCGCCATGGAGCTGCTCGAAGGCTTCGGCGAGTTCGACTACCCCAACGAGATCGGACCGGGCGTGTACGACATCCACTCGCCGCGCGTGCCTAGCGTGCAAGCCATCACGCACCTGCTGGAACGCGCCTGCGAGGTCATTCCGCCGCAACGGCTGTGGGTCAATCCGGACTGTGGGCTGAAGACGCGCGCCTGGCCCGAAACCGAAGCCGCGCTGGCCAATATGGTCGCCGCCGCGCGCAGCCTGCGCGAGCAGATCGGCAAGGACAGCGCGACCAAGTGGCAGCGCGCCACCCGCCGCACCGGGCTGGGCGTGCACGCCGCAAACCATGGCGCCGCGCACGCAGCGGGTTGCGCCGATTGCGCTAGCCAGGCGGCCTGATCCGCGCCCTGCCAGGTCCGATCAAGCGCCACCAAGCCTTACCAAGCCAACGGGCCGGCATGCATCGCATGCCGGCCCGTTGGCCGTCTTGCGTTCCCTTGCACGCAAAGCGGCAAAACGCCGCACCGCGACGGGCAGACTGCCCCCGGGTGCACGTTGCGGCAATGTGTCACATAGCGTACACCAGGCTTCCCTCCGTATCGTACGCGGCTATCCAAGCACGGTTAAAAGGAAAAGGCGCGGCCCAAAGCAGGCCTGGCGCCACAAGGGAAATCATGAAACGAGCCAGACACTGGAAGCAGCGCGCCGCCGCCCTGCCCGCCGCCGCCTTCACCACATTCACCACCGCCGCGCTCGCACAGGCTGGCGCGCCCGCCACACCCGATGCAACTGTCACGTTGCCTGTGGCGACCGTTACGGCCAAGGCCCCAGGCTCGCTCACCGCGCCGAACGTGCAGCAGCAACAACAGGCACTGGACCAGACGGCCGGCTCGGTCGGCTTTGTCGACGCCGCGTCCTACGGCGACACCTACGCCAGCAACCTGCGCGACGTGCTCAAGGATGCGCCCGGCGTGTATGTGCAGGAGCGCTACGGCCAGGAACTGCGCCTGTCGATCCGCGGCTCGGGCATTGCGCGCGGCTATCACGCGCGTGGCCTGGATCTCCTGCAAGATGGCGTCCCCACCAACTTTGCCGACGGCAGCGGCGACTACTACCAGATCGACCCGCTCGGCCTGAACGCGGCCGAAATCTACAAGGGCGGCAACGGGCTGGCTTACGGTACCACCACGCTGGGCGGTGCGATCAACTTCACCACGCCCACCGCGCTCACCGCCGATGCGCCCAACCAGGTGCGCGTCGATGGCGGCAGCTTCGGCACGGCGCGCGCCAGCGGCCAGGTCTCGCGCCAGATCGGCGCCTTCGACTTTCTCGCCAGCCTGAGCGTCAACCACTCGGACGGGTTCCGTGCGCACGAGCGCGGCCAGTACGAGCAGTTCAACGCCAACTTCGGCTATCGGTTCAACCCGGCGGTGGAAACCCGTTTCTATGTGGGCGCCTATATCGTCGACCAGCAATTGCCCGGCGCGCTGTCGCTCACCGATGCGCTGAACAATCCGAAGAAGGCCGCGCCGGCCGCGCTGTCCGGCGACCAGGCGCGCAACACGCGCACCGAGCGCGTGGCCAATGTCACCACCGTCAAGCTAGACAGCGGCCAGCTCGATTTCAGCACCTGGGTCATTCACAAGAGCCTGTACCACCCGATCTTCCAGGTCATCGACCAGGACTACTGGACCTATGGCTTCGCGCCGCGCTACACCGGCACGCAGACCATCGGCGGCCTGCGCAACCAGCTCATCGTCGGCGCGCGCTTCTTCGGCGGCAACAACGATGCGCGCCAGTACGTCAACAACGCCGGCAACCGCGGCGGGCAGACGCTCAACGCCGCGCAGGATGCGTACAACTACGAGGCCTATCTCGAAGACCGCCTTTACGTGACCCCCACCATCGCGCTGATGGCCGGTGCCAAGGCCTACCGCAATGTCCGCCGCTATCAGGACTACGGCGGCCTGCCGGCCAATCCCACGGCCAAGTCCGATAGCGCCACCTACAGCGGCGTGAACCCGAAATTCGGCGTGCTGTGGGAGCCTGCGCCTGACGTGCAGGCGTTTGCCGACATCACGCGCAGCGCGGACGTACCCGACTTTACCGACCTGAGCCAGACCATGGCCACCACCACCCGCTTTGTGCCGCTGAGCGCGCAGCGCGGCTGGACGCTGGAGCTGGGCACGCGGGGCAAGCGCGAACGTTACTCCTGGGACGTGACGGCCTACCGCTCGCTGGTGCGCGACCAGTTGCTGCAATACACCACCAACCCGAACATCCCGGCCGCGACCTTCAACGCCAACCGCACCACGCTGCAAGGCGTGGAGCTCGGCGTCTCCGGCGACGTGCTGCAGAACCTGTTCGGCTCCGGCGACAAGCTCACGCTGTCGCAACTGTGGAATTACAGCGACTTCCGCTTCGACAACGATCCGCAGTACGGCAACAACCGCATCGCCGGCGTACCCGAGCACGTGCTGCGCACCACCGTTGCCTACAGCCGCGCGGCCGGGCTGCGCGTTGCCGGGACCATCGACTGGGTGCCGGGCGGCGCCTATGTCGACTACGCCAACACGCTGCGCACGCCTGGCTACGTGCTATTTGGCCTGCAGGCCAGCTACGCATTCCAGCGCGGCGTGACGGTGTTCCTGGATGCGCGCAATCTCGGCAACAAGCGCTATGTGAGCGACTTCAGCACCGTGGCCGACGCGCGGACAGCCAACACCGCAGTGTTCTATCCCGGTTCGGGCCGCGCGCTTTATGCTGGCATCAAATACAAGTTCTGAGCCCGCCTTCACTCCACCCGCATCACCGGCGGCGCGCTCCAGGTGCCGTCCAGCATCACCTGCCGGGGCCAATACACCCGCATCATCAGGTTGAAGCCATCAGGCGGCGCCGGCAGCCAGTTGGCCACCCGCTTGCCCGCCGGGCGCGCATTCTGGATATAGATATCGAGCGAGCCGTCCCGGTTGTACCGCAGCCGGTCACGGTCCCCGATGGCATAGCGGTTGAGCGGATTGGCGACAAACGCCTGCTTGTCGTTATAGAGCGTCAGTGACCAGAAGGCCGTGCCCGGCGGCATCTGGCCTTTGTTGAAATGCATGACGTAGCGGTTTGCCCCGTTCAACGGCTTGCCGCCGGCGTCGACCCGCGTGCTGGGATACAACGCATCCGCCGGCAGGTTGGCGCCAAGCCCAACCCGCGCCACCAGCGCGCGCTTGCCATAGGCCGTGCCGTAGTCGCCGAGATCCCGGTGCACGATCCATTTGCCATCCCCTTCGCCACTGCCGCGCTTGGCCATGGCCACGATGCCCGCCAGGGCGGTGGTGGCGCCCTCCTGCACCGCGCGGGCCGTCGATGGCTCCAGCGCGGTCACGGAGAAGGGCTTGCCCGGAACGATCCCGAGCTTCTTGATCGATTCCACCATGGCCGCATCGGCCGCGGCCGGAGGATTGGCCGGCAGCAATTCGGCGAAGCGGGTGAAGAATGCCTGCGCGTCCATTGCCGCCACCTGCTCAACGGGCGGCGTTTCCATATCCACGGGAACCGCTTCGGGCAGCATCGCATCGGCGGGCTTGGGCCGCGCCTTGCCGCCACGCTGCAAGGCGGAGAGCGGCGCCAGGCGATATTGGTCCTGCAAGCGGCGGACCGCTGCGTAATCCTGCTTGCCATTGGTTTGAGTACGGCCGATCAGCCACACCATCTCGGTCGGCGAGCGGATTTCCGTGACGCCTGGCGGCAAGGTGCCATTCCACATCGGCCCCGTGACAGCGTAGACCGCTTTTCTGGTGCCCGCGGTGCGCTTGCCCGGCGACGCGAAGACGTTGGTCCAGGCGTCCATCAGCGGCATCAGGTAATAACGCCCGTGCGTGTCGGGCAGCGCGAGGATCACCGGGCCGCCCGACAAATCCAGCCATGCCGTCGAATAGAGCGTATCGGCATTCGGGCTGACCACGTCGGTGAAGGTGGCGTCCGGGAAACTGCGCTTATGCGAGAAGGTATTGGCCGGCACGCGGGCACTCATGACCTCACGCGTGACATCCATCAGCACCAGCGGATAGGCATAGACAAAAATCTGGGCAGATAAAGCCTTGACCGCATCATCGGATGGCGGCGAAGCTGGCTGCGGCACCGCGGAAGTTTGCGGGCCCGCGGCGCAGGCAGACAACAGCAGACCGAGCGCAAGCGCGCTCGCAATTCGGCGTAGCGAAATAATCATGACCCCGGTTCCTCGTCGGAATGGCTACCTTCCATGGGCTTTTCGCCGACGAACGGGCGACATCGCTGCACAGAGGCGCGTCTATTTTCCCGAGCGATGATGTTCCCGGCAACCGGAGTTGTCAATTGCGCAACGGTAAACAGTGAGGGCAAACGCACCATTGCCCACCAACGCCCACCAACGCTTACCCCGCGCAATGCATTTGACTGGAAGCTGATGGACCGGCGCTATCTCTCATTACTGCTTCGATTACCTTGATGGTTATCTTGCCGATAAGAGCCGCCTGATGAAATTAATATGGCCAAGCCCCTGGAATCCATTATTGGCCCAACACATTCAGCCTGGATGGCTGCCCGGTAAAACCGGAGCCCGAGCGTGTTTGACTGCAGCGCCCCGCCCGAACTCTCGGCACCAAAGAAGTGCAATTCAAGCCACAAAAACAAAGCGACTCGGATTGTGCCGTCTGGCGGATCCGAAAGTAGTTTTGTCCGTTCGGTAACGCTCGGAAGCCGTAGATTCATAACACCGGACATGGGACCGCCCGCGTTTTCTTCCCTGGCAACGCTAATCGATGCCAGCGGCTGCCTGCGCAAGATCATCAGGAGGAAGGCCGGCAACGCGAGCCGCGCCTCGTCCGGTAGCGGCGGGCCATTTGTGGCCGGCCGCAACATGTCGCCCCCTTCCCGGCCCTTGCACTGGGCGGAACGGGGCGGGAAGCGGAGCAACATGCGATGCATGACTACGACATCGACGCGGAGCCGCCCGGGCTCCAGGTATTCGAAGGCGTCGTGACTCGACATCTGCTCGACGAGATCAATGCGACAATCGACGCCAGCCGGCAAACGTGGCGGCCCGCAGATGGCCGCCGCGCCACGCAGGCAGCCGTGCAATTTGCAGACATGCTGCGCCAAAACGAGGGCTTTCAGCTGGCGGAACGGCAGGCCTGCGAGATCTCAAGGCGATGGGCGCGCAAGGCCGGCTGGGAACTCAACGGCGAGCCGCCACTGTGCGTACTGCGCTGTGTCAATAGCGGCTTGCCCGCCCAGAGCCACTTGCGGCATTACGACTCCCATATCCTGACGCTGCTGATTCCGCTGCAAGAGGCGCAGGCCACCCAGGAAAACGGGGACCTGATCATCTACCGGCGCCAGCGCCGTGCGGTGACGGCCTTGTCGAATATCGTTGCGAAGATCCGGCTGATCCTGTTGCGCAACCTGCCGTTCGTCATCCGCCGCGCGCAGACCTTCCGCCATCTTGCCAAGCACCAGTGCGACCGCATCGCCTGTTTGCCGGGCAATGTCTATGCGTTCAACGGCTTCGTCACCCTGCACGCCAACCTGCATGCCGAGGCGGGCGAGCGCCGTTCCTTGATCGTCCACTATTACGATCCCGGCCTGACCGCCGGGCTCAGCACGGTGCCGCGCGCGTGGCGCGCGTTGCGCGACCGGCTGCTTGACGCGTTCCAGCACACCAGGCCGCGGGCCTGAAGCCACGTCCTCCTGTCATCCCCCATCGGTTCCGCTTGGGCGCCCGGATCATTTCGCCGATACTGGGTAAGCGGGTCGTCGCCCCGGCGGCGCCAGGCTGCGAATTGCATCTACGCGATCGATGGGACCGTCATGGCAACTGGCAGTGCGATGCTGGCCAAGCACCCCGACCTGTCGGCTGCGCAGGTTTATCTCTTCGCCTTTACCCTGGGCTGCACCACCGGCGTGGACTTCGTGGCGTCGTCCATGATGGGCGTCGCGGGCACCCATATCCGGGGTGGCATTCACGCCTCGCCTGAGGATTTTCTCTGGAGCCTCACCTCCTATGCCGCCGCTGCCACCGTCGCCAATCTGGTGCTGCGGCGCATCGCGCAGGACATCAGCTATCGCGGATTCACGCTGCTCGGCCTGCTCATCGCCACCGTGGGCGCCGCGCTTTGCGCTGTCTGCAATACACCGCTCGAACTGAGCCTGGCGCGCGCGGTACAGGGTCTTGGGGCGGGTGGCCTGTTCACCGCGTCGCGCATCATCATCCAGCTGGTCGCCGCCCGTGAAGAGCGCCGGCCCCTCTTCCTGGGCTTCAACGCCGGCGGCATGGGCCTGGCGGCACTGGCCCCATGGATTTCCGCGGTGCTGGTGGAGGATGCGAGCTGGCGGATGATCTTCGTGGTCCAGGCCGCGATGTCGGTCGCGGCGATATTGCTGGTGCTGGTCTCGTATCCGCGCCGGCTCGCGGCCTCGCTGGCACCGTGGGAGGTAGACGTCGGCGGCATGGATTGGGTGACCGTGATCTTGCTGGGCACGGGCGCGCTGGTGCTGCTACACGGGCTGGGCGACCTGCGATTCTACGAGCTGGCGAACTCGCCGTCGGTAGCGATCACCCCGATCGTCGGGCTGTTGCTCATGGCTAGCGTCTTCATCCACCAGCATCGCCACCCCGATCCCTGGCTCAACCCCAAGCTGCTGTTCGGCCGCCGCTACCTGGTCGGGCTGGGCTTCTATACCTTGTATTACTTCCTCAACGGGCTCTGGGGCTATGTGGTACCTACCACGCTGCAGTCCGGGCTGGGCTTTACCTTCCAGACCGCCGGCAAGGTGCTCACCATCACTGGACTGATCGGCTTCGCGGGCCTTTGCGTCTTTACCTATGCCGGCGCCCGCTTGACGGGGCAACGCCGCTACATCGCGCTGGGGTATTGCATGTTTGCCGGCGCGGCCTGGATGCTGAGCCAGCGGATGATGCCGGGGGCTTCCATGGCCGTCCTGCTGCCGGCCCTGACCCTGCAAAGCCTGACCACGCCCTTCATCCTGGCATTGGTGGCGGGGCTGACCTATGCGGAATTCAGCGTCGAGGATTTTGCCCACGCCTATCAGTTCAAGAACATCGTGCGCCAGATCGCAACGGCCGGCGGCACGGGCGTGGCAAGCCTGTGGCTCCAGTATGGCGAGGCCATGGCACGCACGCAGCTGGTAGCGCGGATTACGCCCTTCGACCTGCCCGATGGTTATGACGCCGCCACGCTGGTACGCTGGTCGGCGCTGATCGACCAACAGGCGCAGCTGATTGCAGTGAGC
>NZ_JBFTSF010000037.1:0-52816 GCF_056399905.1 Cupriavidus sp. 01L46 | reverse complement strand
GCCCACCACCAGCCGCGTGAACGGCAGCAGCGCCACCAGCAGCACGATAAAAGGCGTGGCGCGGAATCCGTTGATGACGCTGCCCAGCGCGCGATGCAGCCGCGGAGATTCGAGCACGCCACCGGGCGACGTCAATACCAGCACCAGGGCGAGCGGGATGCCGGCTAACACCGCGATCAATGCGGACGCGCCCACCATGGTGAGGGTGTCGAACAGGCCTAGCCAGATGCGTTCAATGGTTAGCGGGGACATAGCCGAGGACCTTGGTGTATTGGGACAGTTGTTGGGAGGCCAGCATCTCGGGCGACAGGCCGGCACCCGCGGCGGCCAGCAGCAGGCGGCCCTGGGTATGGCCCTGGATGCGGTCCACGCCGGCGTGCAGCAGCCGGGCACGGCCCCCCAGCGCCGTGGCGATGCGGGCCAGCTCGGGCGCCGTATCGCCGATGCCCGTGAAATGCAGTTCGATCAGTTGCTCGAACGCGCCGTGCGCGGGGGGCTTGGGTTGCAGCAGCCGCGCCAGGTCATCCGGCAAGCCCGTCTGCAGCGGCCGCAGCAGGGCACGGGTAGCGTCGTGGCCGGGGTTGCCGAACACTTGCCACACAGGACCTTGCTCGGCCATCCGGCCACGTTCGAGCACCAGCACGTTGTCGCAAATCTCGCGGATCACCCGCATCTCGTGCGTGATCAGCACGACGGTCAGCCCGAAGCGACGATGGATATCGCGCAGCAGCGCCAGAATGGCGTGCGTGGTTTCCGGGTCCWGCGCGGAGGTGGCTTCGTCGCACAGCAGGATCTCTGGCCGGTGCACCAGCGCGCGGGCGATACCCACGCGCTGCTTCTGGCCGCCCGAAAGCCGCCCGGGATACGCGCGATGCTTGTCTTCCAGCCCGACCAGCGCCAGCAGTTCTTCCACCCGTTGCGCGATTTCCGCGCGGGGCACACCGGCCACCTTCAGCGGCAGGGCCACGTTGTCCCAGACGGTCTTGGCGGACAGCAGGTTGAAATGCTGGAAGATCATGCCGATCCGCCGGCGCAGGCTGACGAGGCCGCGCTCGTCGAGCGCGCTGATGTCGTGGCCATCCACCAGCACGCGGCCGGTGGTGGGCCGCTCCAGCCGGTTGATGGTGCGCAGCAGGCTGGACTTGCCGGCGCCGCTGCGGCCGATGATGCCGAAGATCCCGCCAGCGGGAATCTCCACGTCGATGTCATGCAGCGCGTGGACATCGCCAGCCGGCGAGCGGTACACTTTGCCCAGATGCGCGAATGCAACCGAGCCCACGCCGGACGGCCCAGGCCTTGATGGGGCGCGCCCGCCCACCGCGGCGTGCTCGCCGGGCGAGGGTGCCGGCGCGATGTGCTCATGCCGATGGAGGGCGCTTGGAGAGCCTAGGGAGCTTAGGGAGTCCATGGCGTCACTGCTTCAGCCACGGCAGGCTATAAAGCTTGTCGTTATTGGCGAAGGATCTCTTCAGTTGCTGCCGCACCGCCGGCGATTCCTGGTAGATCTTGACGAAGCGGGCGACACGCGGGTCGCTGGCGTTGTCCTGTCGGCTGACGAAGCGGATCGCGAAGTAGAGGTCGTCCACGCCGGAGTAGAGCAGCCCGGCGCCGGCGATCTGCGGCTTGCCCGCGTTGACGAAGTGCGCCGGATAGCCTTGTGCCAGGTCCACGTCATCCAGCGCGCGCACCAGCTGCGGGCCTTCGATCTCGACGAACTTGAGTTTCTTCGGGTTGCCCACGACGTCGTCCACCCCGCCGCGCGCGCCTACGCCGTCGCGCAGCTTGATCAGCCCCGCCTTTTGCAGCAACAGCAGGCCGCGGCCCTGGTTGACCGGGTCATTGGCCACGCCGATGCGGGCGCCTTCCTTGATGTCCTCAAAGCGCTTGACGTGGTTCGAGTACAGGCCGATGTTGGGCAGCACGCCGACCGCCACGCTTTTGAACGCATAACCGCGCTCCTTGACGGCGTTGTCGAGGAAAGCCTGGTGCTGGAAGTAGTTCAGGTCGAGGTCGCCGGCTGCCAGGGCGACGTTCGGCGTGGTCCAGTCGGTCAGTTCCACCACCTTGACGTCGAGTCCTTGCTTGCGCGCTTCGGCTGCGGCTACTTCGACAGAGTCCGCCAGGGAGCCGGGCGTGACACCGATCTTGAGTGGCGCGGCATGCGCCGCTGCGGCCAGGGCGAAGGTGGAGATGCCGGCCAACAATAGTCGTTTCAGTTTCATGATCTTCGATGCCTTCAGAGTGGTTGATGTCTACGGGGCTCAGCCCTGGCTACTGCGAAATCGCGCCGCCGCGTGCCGCGCCGGCAGCCGGTCGTCTTCGGCGAACAGCTTCTTGCGCAGGCTGCCTTGGGCATAGGCTGTCTTGTAGATGCCGCGGTTCTGTAACTCGGGCACCACCAGGTCCACGAAGTCCTCGTAGCTCTCCGGCACCACGGTGCGGCTGAGGTTGAAGCCGTCGATGCCGGTTTCCCCCACCCAGGATTGCAGTTCATCCGCAATCTGCTGCGCGTCGCCCACGATGGCGGGATAGCGGCCACCGAGCTCGAACAGCTCCAGCAGCTTGCGCCGGGTCCACCCATGCTGCTGCGCGGTGCGCGTGGCCGACTCGATGGCGTTGCCGCCACCGTAGTCAACCGGCGCGTCGAGGTCATAGCGGCCGAAGTCCACGCCAGTGCTCGCGGCGAAGTGCGCCAGCCCGGCTTCGCGGCTGGCGTAGTCCTTGTACTCGGCGTACTTTTGGCGGGCTTCGGCGGCGGTCTTGCCTGGTACGACGGCGGTGCCGGCGAAGATCTTGATGTCATCCGGCCTGCGGCCGGCGGCCACCAGTTGCTCGCGCAGCGCCCTCACGGTATTGCGGGCGGCATCCTTGCTGGGCGGCGAGATAAACACGCACTCGGCATGGCGCGCGGCGAACTGCTGGCCGCGCCCGGAGCTGCCGGCCTGGAACAGCACCGGCGTGCGCTGTGGCGAGGGCTCGGCCAGGTGATAGCCATCGACCTTGTAGTACTTGCCCTCGTGCCTGATTTTATGCACCTTGCGCGGATCGGTGAACACGCGGGTGGCCTTGTCGCGCTGCACCGCATCGTCTTCCCAGCTGCCTTCCCAGAGCYTGTAGAGCACGTCCAGGTATTCGTCCGCGCGGTCGTAGCGTTCGTCGTGCGCGATCTGGCCGGCGAGGCCCATGGCGCGCGCGGCGCTGTCCAGGTAGCCGGTGACGATGTTCCAGCCGACGCGTCCGCGCGTCAGGTGATCCAGCGTGGAGAAGCGGCGTGCCAGCAGGTAGGGCTGCTCGTAGGTCAGGTTCACGGTGACGCCGAAGCCGAGGTGCTGCGTGACGGCGGCCATCGCAGGCACCAGCAACAACGGATCGTTGACCGGCAGCTGGATCGACTCGCGCAGCGTCACGTCCACATTGCCCTGGTAGACATCGTAGACGCCGACGATATCGGCGATGAAGAGCCCGTCAAACAAGCCGCGCTCCAGCGTGCGCGCCTGGCTAGTCCAGTACTCCAGCGTGTTGTAGTCGGTCGCGCGGTCGCGCGGGTGCGTCCACAGGCCGTGGTTGATATGCCCGACGCAGTTCATGTTGAAGGCGTTCAGCAGGATTTCCTTGCGTGCCATTTACAGCGCTCCATGCCGGGTGGGGAGCCGGTCGTTAAGGTAGAAGTTGCCGACGGCGTGATACTTCCAGCGCACCGGGTCGTGCAGGGTGTGGGTGCGAGCGTTGCGCCAGAAGCGATCCAGGCCGAGGTGGTCGAGCGTGGCCGCGGTGCCGCCTAGCTCGAACAGCTTGCTGCCCGCCAGCAGCGATGCCGTAGTGGTCAGCGCGCGTGCCTCGGCCACGGCGATTGAGGCCTCGGCCACGCTGCGCTCGGTGGGGGCCGCCTGGGCGGCATCGACGATGCGCCCGGCGCGGCGCACCAGCGCTTCGGCGGCGCGCAGCCTTACCGAGACCTCGCCCACCTGGTGGATGGTGAGGGGGTCGTCGCTGGCGCGTTCCACGCCCGCGTCCACCCAGGGGCGGGCGCGTTCGCGCACGAAGGGCAGGGTGGATTCGAAGGCGCCGCGGCCGATGCCCAGGTCGATCGCCGCGTGCAGGATCTGCGCCACCGGGCCGATCGTGGTCGGTTGCTCGAAGGAGGCCAGGAAGGGCACCACCCACTCCGCCTCGACCCGGACATTGTCGAAGGACACCGAGCCGCTGCCGGTGACGCGCTGGCCGAAGCCGTCCCAGTCGTCGACGACGGACACGCCTTCGGCGCGGCGTGGCACAAAGGCCAAGTAGGTGACCTCGCGGCCTTGCTCCTCGGCCACCACCAGCGTCGGGATCCAGTGGGCGTACAGCGCGCCGGTGCAGTAGAACTTCTTGCCGTCCACGCGCCAGCCGTCGCCGTCCGGCGTAAGCCGGGTGCGGCGCTTGAAATCCTTGTGGCCGATCTCGGCAAGGGCATTGCCAAAGCGCTCGCCGGCGAGTGCGCGCTCGTAGAAGAAGCGCTTTTGCGCCTCGCTGCCACCCACGCGAAGCACCTCCAGCGCGTAAAAATGGTTCTGCGGGATCTGCCCGAGCGAGCCGTCGGCGGCGGCGATGGTGGCAATGACCTCGGCCAGCGTGACGTTGGACACGCCGGGGCCGCCGTACTCGCGCGGCACCGTGATGCCCCACAGTCCGCTGGCGCTGAAGGCGTCCAGCTCGGCCCAGGGCAGGCGTCGCTCGCGGTCGCGCAATGCAGCCTCGGGGGCAAAGCGGACTGTGAGCTGGCGAGCCGTCAGGATGGCGTGCGCATCGTCGCGGATCAGTTCGGGTGGCTGGGCGGGCGGTGCGGCAGGCGCGGGCCGGCTATCGGTGGGAACCGGGGAGAGGAGCACGGACATATCAGTTCCAGGAGTGGCGCGCGGGCAGCACGTGGTTAAGGTGGTAGTTGCCGATCAGGTGGGTCTTCCAGCGCACCGGGTCGTGCAGCGTGTGGGTGCGCGCGTTGCGCCAGTGGCGGTCCAGGTTGTGCTTGGCGCGCGTGGCGGACGAGCCGGCGAGTTCAAACAGCTTCTGGCTGGCTTCCAGCGCGATCTCGGTGGTCAGCACCTTGGCCTCGGCCACCGCGACGGAGGCACGCGCGCTGGCCTCAGCATCCAGCGGCCCAGCGGCGATGGTGTCAAGCGTGCGCCCGGCTTCGAGCAGCACTTCGCGCGCGGCGTGCACGTCGATCTGCAGGCGGCCCACGTCCTGGATGATGTAGGGGTCTTGCGTGTCCTCGGGCGCCACCGGGACGTTGTCGAAGACCACGCTGCCGCTGGCCGTGGTGCGCTGGCCGAAGGAGGACCAGTCGTCGACGATACTCAGGCCACGTACCTCGCGCGGCGTCCACACCTGCACGCTGCGGCCCTGGTCGTCGAGCGCTCGTGCGGGAACGCGATGCGCGAACAGCGCCCCGGTGGAATAGAAGCGGTGCCCGTTCAGCCGGAGGCCTTGGGCGGTTCCGGTGAGGCGCGTGGTGCCTTGCAGGATGGTCTGGCTGCTCTCGGAGCGGCGCTCCGGGCCGGCGTTGCCCAGGCGCGCGCCGGTCAGTACCTCGCCGTAGAAGCGGCGCTTCTGCGGTTCGCTGCCGATTTCGCGCAGTACGCCCAGCAATCCGAAATGGTTTTGCGGGATCTGGCCGAGCGCCGGGTCGGCGGCGCAAAGGATGACGAAGACCTCGGCCAGCGTCGTGTAGGACACATCGGCGCCACCGTACTCGCGCGGCACGGTGATGCCACCCAGGCCGCTCTCGGACCAGCGGTCCAGCTCGTCCCAGGGCAGGCGGCGTTCGCGATCCCGTTCGGAGGCGCCGTCGGCGAACACCGCGGCGAGATCGTGGGCGGCCTGCAGTGCCTCGGCATCGCTGGCGATGCGGCGCACGCGTGCTGGGTCCGGCAATCGTGCCGGTGGCGCGGGAATCGGTGTGGCGGGGAGATCGTTCAGTTTGGTCATGGCTGTCGTGTGTAGGGTTCGCGCGGTTCAGGCCGGCGGTTCGAGTCTGCGGTTCAGGCCGGTGGAGCAGCCCGGCGCACGCGGCGCAGCCGCGGGTTGAGCGCGGCCTGCAGGCCGTCGCTGAGCAGGTTGAGCGAGAGGACGGTGAGCACCACGGCGAGGCCGGGGATGGCGGTCATGTACCAGCCGGTGCGCAACGCATCGCGGCCCAGGCCGATCATCGAACCCCAGCTCACCACGTTGGGATCGCCCAGTCCGAGAAAGGCCAAGCCCGCTTCGGAAAGGATCGAGTTGGCCACCAGCAGGCCGGTGGAGACGATGATCGGGGTCCAGGCATTGGGCAGGATCTCGCGAAAGATCAGGTGGGCGTTGCTGGCGCCCACCGCCACGGCGGCGCGCACGTATTCGCGTTCGCGCAGGGTCAGGAACTCCGCGCGGACCAGCCGGGCGACGCTGGTCCATGAGGTCACGCCGAGCGCGAACACGATGGTGCCGAGGCTGGGCTTGAGCACCGCAACCAGGATAATCGCCAGCAGGAAGGCGGGGATGGTCTGGAAGAACTCGGTGATGCGGCTGAGTACCGCATCCACGGCGCCGCGGTAGAAGCCCGCCGCCGCGCCGATCGTGACGCCGATCGCCAGCGCTACCGCGGCCGACGACACGCCAACCAGCAGTGACACCCGCGCGCCGTGAGCTAGCCCGGCCAGCAGGTCGCGGCCCATCAGGTCGGTGCCGAGCGGCATGGCCGGATCCGCGCCGGGCCAGACGAAGGGCGCGCCCACCATATCGAGCGGATCCGCCGGGAACACCACGCCAGCCAGCGCCGCCGCGGYGAAGACCACCAGCAGGATGGCACCGCCGAGCCAGATGGAAGGTTGCAGGTACCAGCGCTTCATGCGGCGCCTCCTTGTGGCGCTGAAGACACGGGTGCCTTGCCGGCCCGCACGCGCGGGTCAAGCACGGCCTGCGCCATGTCCACCAGCAGGTTGGCCAGTACCACCAGCACGCCGCTGAAAATCAGCACGGCCAGCAGCACCGGGATATCGYGGCTCCTGATTGCCTCGAAGGAGAGCTGGCCCAGCCCGGGCCAGGCGAACACCGTTTCCACCACGATCGACCCGCCCAGCAGGGCGCTGCTTTGCACGCCCAGCATGGTGATCACCGGCAGCAAGGCGTTGCGCAAGGYGTGGCCGAAGATCACCCGCGCCTCGCGCGCACCCTTGGCACGGGCGGTGCGGATAAAGTCCTCGGCCAGCGTCTCGATCATCGACGCACGCGCCAGCCTCGCGTACACCGCCACGTAGTAGATCGCCAGCGTCAGCACCGGCAGCACCAGGTGATGGGCGTAGTCGAGCAACAGCCGCGGGCMGTGGTAGCCCGCATTGACTTCGCGCAGCCCGCCGATCGGCAGCCATTCCAGCTGCACGCCAAACAGCACGATCAGCATCAGCGAGGTCCAGAACATCGGCGCTGAGTAGCCCACCGTGGCCAGCGCGGACAGCACCGTGTCGGTCAGGCCATGCGGGCGCCTTGCCGCCGCCACGCCCAGCAGCACGCCGACGACCGTGGACAGCAGTAGCGCGGCGCCGACGAGCGCTAGCGTGGGCCCCAGCCGGCTGAGCACGAGATCGAGCACCGGCTCGCCGAAGCGGAACGAGTAGCCCAGGTCGCCATGCGCGATGCGGCCAAGATAGCTTACCAACTGCTCCGGCAGGCTGCGGTCCAGCCCATAGAGCTGGCGCAACTGCGTCACGTACTCCGGCGGCACGCTGCCGCTTTCGCTGGCGATCACATCCACCAGGTCGCCGGGCAGCGCCTTGAGCAGCGCGAAGTTGAGCACGGCGGTAGCGACGATTACGCCAACGAGTTGCAGCAGGCGGCGAAGCAGGCGTCGGATCATGCGCACGGCCTCCTCACTTGGCGCTGAGCCAGACGCGGGCGAAATTGTTCTGGCTGTGGTCGAAAGTATCCGTGACGTTGCGCAGGCGCTTGTCCCAGACGCCGAACCAGCGGAACTCGAACAGGTTCAGCAGCGCCAGGTCCTTCTGCGCCAGCTTCTGGAAATCCTGGTAGAGCTGCACGCGCTTGGCCGGGTCACGCTCGACCTGTGCTGCTTCGATCAGCTTGTCGGCCTCGGGGCTGGCATAGCCGGAGGCGTTCTGCCAAGGCGTGCCCTTGGATTCCGCCTTGGACCAGTAATGCTGCTCCACGCCGATCTGCGGGTCCTGCCAGTTGATGCCCCAGGAACTGACCAGCTGGTAGTTGTAGTCGGTGAACACGTTCTTGGTCCAGGTAGGCAGGTCCTGGCCGCGCAGGTTCACATCGATGCCGACGGCGCGCAGAGACTGGCGCACGAACTCGCCGGTGCGGCGGTAATCGTCACCAAAGGGGATGAAGTCATGGTTGAGCTTGAAGCGGAACCCATCCGCCTTGCGCGGGAAGCCGGCCTGGTCGAGCAGGGCCTCGGCCTTCTTGCGGTCGAACGGGTATTGCTCAGTGTCCTTGGTATAGAAGGTCTTGAGCAGCGAGGACACCGGCCCAGTGGCAGGCACCGCGTAGCCGCCCCACACCGTCTTGGCCAGCGCATCGCGGTTGATTGCGTACAGGATGGCCTCGCGCACCTTGAGGTTGCCGATGATCGGGTCGCGCAGGTTGGGAATCAGCCAGAGCCAACCGGCAAAGCCGTTGTAGCCCTCGGTGCTGACCACCAGGTTAGGCGACTTGGCCAGGCGGTCGGCGTCGGCAAAGGTCACCGGGTTGCGCTCGCCGTATTGCACCGCGCCGGTTTCCAGCGCGGTGGCGCGGCCGGCCACATCCGGGATGATCTTGAAGGTGAGCTTGTCGAGGTAGGGCAACCCCGGCGCCCAGTATTTGTCGAAGCGCTCCAGCGCGATGTGCTGGCCGCGCACCCACTCCTTGAAGACAAACGGGCCGGTGCCGACCGGCTTGTTGTTGTACGGATTGTTCGGGATATCCGTGCCTTCGTACAGGTGCTTGGGCAGGATCGGCGCGGCCACCACGTCGAGCGCGTTCAGGATCACCGGGGTCGGCTTGCCGAGCGTAAGCACCACGGTATGGCTGTCCGGCGTATCGACCTTGCGCAGGTGCTGGAATACGCGGCGCGCGGTAGGCGCGTGCTTGCGCCAGATTTCCTCGGCGGAGAATTTCACGTCGGCGGCGGTGAAGGGCTTGCCGTCGTGCCACAGCACGTTCTTGCGCAGCTTGAGCCGCACGGTGAGGCCATCGGATGAGACGTCGACGCTCTCCGCGAGTTGCGGGCGCGGCTTGAGGTCGGGGCCGTAGTCCAGGAGGCCGTCGAAGATCTTGCTGACTACGGTGCGGCCCGGTGTGGAGGTGTTGATGAAAAATGCCAGCGTGGGTGGCTCGGGGTGGACCACGGCATCGAGAGAGCCGCCGCGCTGAGCGCCGTCTTCGGTATTCGGCAGCGGCTTGGTCAGTGCGCTGGCCTCGGGCAGCAGGCCGCCAAACAGACCGCCGGCAAGCAGGGCGCCGGTGGCGCCAAGTAGTTGACGGCGTTGCGCGCTATGCGGGGCAGCTTTGTCCAGGGCAAGGGGGTCCGGCTTGGCAAAGGGAAAATCGTGTTCGTTCATGGGGCGTTGAGGTTTCGGTGATGCGGTAACTGCGGAGAGAGACTGCGAGAGTTCAGCTGTGCGCGGGGGCAGGCAGTGGCGCTTGAGCGGCAGCGTCCGGAGGACAGCTCGGCCGGGCATGGCCGGGCACGGCCGCCAGCAGGGCGCGGGTGTAGGGATGTTGCGGGCGCGTCCAGATGGTCTCGGAATCACCTGATTCGACGATCCGGCCCGCCTGCATCACGCACACACGGTCGGCGATATAGCGCACGACCGACAGGTCGTGMGAGATGAACAGGTAGGTCAGGCCGTGCTCTGCTTTCAGGTCGACCAGCAGGTTCAGGATCTGCGCCTGGATGGAAACGTCCAGTGCGGATACGGGCTCGTCGCAGATCACCAGCTCAGGGCGCAGCACTAGCGCGCGTGCAATTGCGATGCGCTGGCGCTGCCCGCCCGAGAACTCGTGCGGGTAGCGGCTGCGCGCGCGCGTGCCCAGCCCGACGTCGTCGAGGATGGCGTCGATGCGGTGCGTGCGTTCGGCACGCTCGCGCACGCCATGGATGGCCAGGGCATGGCCAAGGATGTCTTCCACGCGGTGGCGCGGGTTGAGTGAACCGTAGGGGTCCTGGAAGATCAGCTGCACGCGGCGGCGCCAGGGCAGCAGCGCGGCGGGCGCCAGTGCTAGCAAGTCCTGTCCGGCAAACGAGACGCGGCCAGCGTCGGCAGGTGCCAGCCGCAGGATGGCGCGCGACAGGCTGGACTTGCCGCAGCCAGATTCCCCCACCAGTCCGAGTGTTTCGCCGGCGGCAATGTCGAGCGAGACGTCGTCGACCGCGCTCACCCGATGCTCGCCGCTGGTGTATGAGACGCGCAGGCCTTGAACAGAGAGCAGCGGAGCAGCATTGGCGGCCGGCGTGCGCAGCGCGGCTGCGGAAGGCGCTACCGTCGGCTTGACAAGCTGGAAACCATTTTGACCATCAGCGCGGAGCTCGGCCAGCCGGTCGGTGGTGTAGTGCAGGCCCTGCGCGACGTAGAGCGATGCGCTAAGCAGGCCACGCGTGTATGCGTGTCGGGGCGTGGCGAATACGCTCTGCGTGACGCCTTCTTCTAGCTTGCGCCCGCCGTACATCACCGCAACGCGGTCTGCATACTGGGCCACTACGCCCAGGTCGTGTGTGATTAGCAGCACGGCCATGCCGAGTTCATGGCGCAGACTATCGATCAACTCGAGGATCTGCGCCTGGATGGTCACGTCCAGCGCGGTGGTGGGCTCGTCCGCGATCAGCAGGCGCGGTTTGCAGGCCACCGCCATGGCAATCATCACGCGCTGGCGCTGCCCGCCGGAGAACTGGTGTGGATACGCATCGAAGCGGCGCGCGGGGTCGGGCAGTTGGACCAGGTTTAGAAGTTCGATGGCCTGCGCCCGTGCTGCGCGGCGCGACAGCGGCTCGTGTAGCGTCAAGGCCTCGGCGACCTGCTGGCCGATGCTTAGCACCGGGTTCAGCGAAGTCATCGGCTCCTGGAAGATCATCGACACAGCGCGTCCCCGCGTGGCGCTCATCTCCGCCTCGCGCAGCGCAAGCAGGTCCAGTCCATCGAAGCTGACTGTGCCGGACAGCCGCGCATGCGCAGGAAGCAGGCGCATCAGCGCCAAGGCCGTCGTCGATTTTCCGCAGCCGGATTCGCCGACTAGCGCCAGCATCTCTCCTGCAGCGACCTGCAGGTTCAGGTCTTGCAGCACATGATGGCCGGGAAAGTGCACGTTGAGGCCGTGGATGTTTAGCAATGGCTGCAGGGTTCCCGTGCGGGCCTGTGCGCCGGTGTGCATGACTGCGGAGGGCGATGGAGCAGCGTGGCTGCCCGGCCTGGAGGCTGGATGCGCTAAGTAGACCATTCGCGTATTGCAGCACGGTGCCCCGGTACCTTCCCACGAATTTTTGCGTAGATGCTTACTCGGTTCTGTGTTTGTGCTCGCCACAGAAGTACGCTATCGAGCGAATGCCTAGCGGCACAACTGATGCCAGTTGGCTCGGCGAGGAGTCCGAAGCTCTGTCGGAGGGGCAGTGCACGGCGCCCCAATATTGCGTGGCGTGCAATCTGCTCTGGCACGGTGCGCACCGGCTCGCATCTTGCATCGCTCGACGCGGTGGCCAACGGCACAGTGGACGTCGCCGCCATCGATTGCGTCACGCTGGCGTTCGCGCGCGATCACCTGCCCGAGCGTCTTGCCGCGCTGCGCCAGATTGGCCGCACCGAGGCCGCCCCCGGACTGCAGCTGGTGTCTTCGCGCCACACGGGGCCGGCGCTTTCTTCCGCCGAGTACGCCGGCTTCCACGCGCTGCAGCCGTCGCAGGACACGGGCTGCCTCGCGTCCTCGCGGGTGGGCGCCGGCATAGCAGACCGGCCCGGCACGGCCGGGGAGGGCAGCGGACGTCTATCCATCTGCGCATTGCTTCTTTGTTCTGGCGCGCGCGCGCTCCTAGAATATGCCGCTGGTACCACGCTGGCATGGCATGCCTGCCATCCTCAACCGCTGTCTCCATCACACCTCTGCCTATGCGTCCCATTGCCCGTCTGCTGAGCATGCTTGCCCGTGTTGCCTCGAGTTCCCTCATCTCCGTGCGCGTGGCATGCATGGCGCCGGCGCTGGCCATCGCCGTGTGCATTGGCTTGCCAGCCGCCGCGCACGCCCAGGAGTCGAAGGATGCGCTGCCGCGCGAGATCCGCCTGGACTACGCTTACTACTCTCCGCCCAGCCTGGTACTCAAGCGCTTCGKCTGGCTGGAAGAGTCGCTGAAGGCCGACAAGGTCAGCGTGCGCTGGGTGCTCAGCCAGGGCAGCAACCGCGCGCTCGAATTTCTCAACAGCAACAGTATCGACTTCGGTTCCACCGCAGGCCTGGCCGCGGTGCTGGGGCGCGCCAATGGCAACCCGATCAAGGGCGTCTACCTGTACAGCCGGCCGGAGTGGACCGCACTACTGGTGCCCAAGGATTCGCCGATCCGCACGGTGGCGGACCTCACGGGCAAGAAGGTTGCGGCCACCAAGGGTACCGATCCCTATCTGTTCCTGCTACGTAGCCTGCACGACGCCGGCCTGCGCAAGTCGGATGTAGAAATCGTCAGCCTGCAGCACGCTGATGGCCGGGCCGCGCTGGAGCAGGGCAGGGTGGATGCCTGGGCCGGACTGGATCCGTTGATGGCAGCCAGCGAGCTGGAGTCCGGCTCGCGGCTGCTGTACCGCAACGTGGCCTACAACACCTACGGGCTGCTCAACGTCAACGAGGCCTTCGCCGAAAAATACCCGCGAGCGGTAGAGCGCGTGCTGGCCGCCTACGAGAAGGCGCGTGCATGGATCGCCGCCAATCCCGCCGAGACCGCGAAGATCGTCTCCGAGGAAAGYAAGTTGCCGCTGGCGGTGATCAAGGTGCAGTTGCTGCGCAATGACTTCACGCAGCCCGTGCCGTCGCCGCAACTGGTGCAGGCTCTGACGTCGGCCGCGCCCATCCTGACACAGGAGTCGTTGGTCAAGCCCGGCACCGATGTGGGCAAGGTGGTGAAGGCGCTGATCGAGCCACGCTATGCACGCACGGTAGTGCGCTGACGATGGCGACGAACGCACCGGCCACGCGCGCAACGCTGGCTGCCACGCCCGCAGCCCAGGGCAACAGCAACAGCACTAAAGCCACCGCCGCACCCAATCCGCGTGGCGGCGGCCTGGGACGTCGCTGGCTGGGCCTGCTGGTGCCGGTGGCCGCGTTGTTGCTATGGCAGGGCGCGGTGCGGATCGGCTGGATCGCCGCCAACCTGTTGCCGCCGCCCACCGAGCTGGCGCTGACGCTGCGCGAGCTGTTGTTCGACCAGGCATTGCCTGCCCATGTGGGTATCAGTGCCGCACGGGTGCTGGCGGGTTTTGCGCTGGGCGCGCTCCTGGGTGTCGCCGCCGGCATGCTGGTGGCGCTCAGCCGTCTGCTGGAGGCGCTGTTCGACCCGACCTTGCAGGCGCTGCGCGCGATACCGTCGCTGGCGTGGGTGCCGCTGCTGCTGTTGTGGCTGGGCATCGACGAAGCACCGAAGATCACGCTGATCGCTATCGGCGCCTTCTTTCCCGTCTATCTGGGCACACAGGCAGGCATCCGCAACGTGGACCGCAAGCTGGTGGAGGTGGGCATCATGGCGGGACTGGGCAGGGCGGCTATGGCGCGGCGCATCCTGCTGCCGGCTATGCTGCCGCATTTGTTTACCGGACTGCGCACGGGCCTGAGCCTGGCGTGGATGTTCCTGGTGGCGGCCGAACTGATCGCCGCCACGCGCGGATTAGGCTATCTGCTCAGCGACGGCCGCGAAACCGGCCGGGCCGATATCGTCATCGTCGCCATCCTGATCCTGGCCGTGATCGGCAAGCTCAGCGACGGCTTGCTGCGCTGGCTGGAAGCGCGCAGCCTGGCTTGGCGCGACAGCGCGGTGTTGTGATGAGCGCTGACATGTCGGTCGTTGCCGGAGTCGGGGAGGAAGGGCCGCTTGTGTCCGTGCGCGTGGATGCGCTGTGCTTTGGCGAGCGGCGCGTGCTAGGTGCGATGCGGTTCGAGGTCGGGTGCGGTGAGGTGCTGGCGGTGCTGGGACCCAGCGGATGCGGAAAGAGCACGCTGCTGCGGCTCGTGGCGGGGCTGGAGCCTGGCTTTGCCGGCCGCGTGGCGGTGCATGGCGAGGCGCCCGCGGCTCACGCTGGCCGCAGCGGTTTCGTGTTTCAGGAGCCGCGGCTGCTACCGTGGCTGACCGTGGCAGAGAACGTCGGCTTTGCCGCCGGCCTAGATAAGGCCGCGGCGCTGCGCCACGGGCGCGTTGCCGCTTTGCTGGGCGAGGTCGGCCTTGCGCATGCCGCAGCCATGTATCCCAAGGCGCTGTCGGGCGGCATGGCGCAGCGCGTGGCCATCGCGCGCGGCTTGTTCACCGAGCCCCGCTTGTTGCTGTTAGACGAACCCTTCAGCGCGCTTGACCCTTTCACCCGCATGCGCTTGCAGGATTTGCTACTTCAGCTGACGGCGCGCCATGGCACTACCTTGCTGCTGGTGACGCACGACGTGGACGAAGCGCTCTACCTGAGTGATCGGGTACTGCTGATGGATGCGGATCCGGGGCGCATCGTGGCTGCCATCAAGGTGGATGTGCCACGAGTCGGGCCTGTGCCGGCTGTACCTGGCGGCCCCGCAAGCCTGCGGCAGCGCCAACATCCGCGCCTTGCCCGGCTGCGCGAGGATGTCCTGGCGCAAATGGACTGTCGACCCATCACGGATTGACACTCCACGCCGCGCTTGTCTGTTTCGGTGATTGCGGCCGAGCTTTCGCCTGCACGCCGGGTGCGCGCGGCTTGGACAAGCTGAGTGCTATCCGGGGCCCCGCCTGGAACCACGCATATCCATATCCGAAACCCTTTCTTGTGGTCGCGCGCAATCCAGCAAGATGCCCGCTCCCTTTCCACTTGCCTCGCCGTGCGGCCCGCATGAATTCCGTCTTCCGCTTCCCGTCTTTTCCCCGAATCGCCGCCGCCGGCGCCCTGATTTGCCTGGCGGCGGACACCGCCCATGCCGATGCCACGCTCGACAAGATCAAGCAGCGCGGCAGGATCAGTGTCGGCATCGACGGCGCAAGTCCGCCGTTTGGCTTCATGGACACTGCTAGCGGCAAGGTTGGCGGTTACCAGACCGACCTGGCGAGCGATATTGCGAGGCGCCTGGGGGTGAAACTAGAGACCGTATCCGTTACCGCCAACACGCGCGTGCAGTTTCTCAATACCGGCAAGGTGGACCTGTTGATCGCCAATATCCAGTGGACACAGGAGCGCAGCGAGATCCTCTCTTTCGCGCCGACGCCCTATGACCTCATCGGTGGCGCCGCCATGGTGGCCAGATCGAGCGGCATCCATCGCTGGGAAGATTTGCGCGGCAAGATCGCGTGCGTATCGCAAGGCAGCAATTTCGCCAGGCCGCTGCAGGAAAGCTACGGCGCCATCGTCAAGGGGCTGCGTGGTATTCCCGAATCGTTGCTGGCCCTGAAGGGCGGCTCCTGCGCTGCCTCCGTGCACATTCAGCCGGCGCTCTACCAGACGCTGCACGGCCAGGGTGCAGCCGAATGGAAGGACTACGAGCTTGCCACGCAGGACCAACTGATCCCGTCCCCCACTGTGGTCTGGATGCGGCGCGGCGAGGCTGATACGCAGGCGTTCGTCGACCAGGCCATTCGCGACTGGCACCGCTCGGGCCTGCTGCTGCGGACCGCGCGCAAGTATGGCGTGCCGGATGCCTATATCAAGGCCCGCAACCAGAAGGCGCAGCAGGGCGAGTTCGACCATGCGCCGTTCGAGCAGCCCGGGAAGTGATTTTGCAGAACTTTCCCGACCGGCTCTTCGGCGCCATCTACCAGGCGGAGACCATCCTGACCGCGTGGGGCATGCCCGGCGAGCCTGCGCGGATCACCGCGGCCCTCATGGTCGAGACCGACCTGCTCGGCGTGGAATCGCACGGCGTCTCGATGCTGGCGCAATACGAGACCATGCTGCGCAACGGCCGTCTAAAGCTGGACGCGCCGTCCCGTGTGCTGCGCGAGGGGTCGGCCACGGCGCTCCTCGACGGCGGCGCCGGGCTGGGGCATGCGGCTTCGACGCGGGCCATGCAACTCGCGGCGGACAAGGCGTGCGCCTTCGGCATCGCGCTCCCACCACTTCGGCGCCGCCGGCGTCTATGCGCGGATCGCCTCGCGCCAAGGGCTGATCGGTCTCGTGACCAGTTTGGCCCAGGGCATCCTGCTGGTTCCGACGCGCGCGGCCGAGCCGGTGCTKGGCACCAATCCCATCGCCTGACGCCGCTGGGTGGCAGCCCCGACGGCGGCAGCCACAAGGGCTACGGCCTGTCGCTGCTGGCGCAGGTGTTGGGCGGCACCCTCAACGGGGTGCCTTCGCGCCGCTGCACAAGCGTGATCACGGGCCGTCCGATCCGGCCAACGTTATCGCAATCGATCCATCCTTCTTCGGCCGCGATCGGTTTTGAGCCCGCCTACGGCAATGCGGTGTCGGCGTCGGCCCAGATCGAATGGGAGTTGCCGCAGATGCGGGCCATTCCGCAGCGGGCCGACATCCGCATCGATTGAGGTGAATGGCTACAAGGCAGTAGCCGTGCTGCCTTCGGCAGGAAGCTATTGCCAAGGCCGGCGGCCTGGAGTAGATGTGTCGTTTGCTGTCTTGTGTCAGCCATCCCAATTGCGGAGCACGCGCACTAACGCAACTAGTGGGCGCCATTCGCCGAAATAGTGGTACTCAACACCGAGCGCGCTCGACGCGCAGCTAAAGCGCTTCTCCACACGATGCCTCAAGCGCCGAGGCCTCAACCCTGGAACTAGAGTGCTTCGGAATCAAAGCCGCCGTCTCCAGGGCACCGCATCTACAGATCCAGCGTCAGGATCGGGGTTCTAGAGCGTGAACAGCATGGCAGGAACTGGTCGTTTGCTGTGCGTTCCTCATCGGTCAAGTATGCGTCGCGGTGATCGGGGTCTCCTTCCAGCACGCGAGTGAGACACGTGCCGCATATGCCTTGCTCGCACGAGGTCTGGATCTCGATGCCGCACGCACCAAGCGCCTCCACCACGGTTTGTTCAGCTCTAACGTTTATGACTCTTCCGGAGCTAGCCAGCCTGACCTGAAACGCGCTATTTCCTGCAATGGCTCCTTTCTGAGCGCTGAAGTATTCGCGATGGAGGTTGGATTCCGGCCAGCCGGCATTTCGCGCACGCGACAGCACGGCATCGACAAAGCCTGAGGGCCCGCAGACATAGGCATGCTTGTCCACATCGGGGTCCGCGAGAATCGCCTCCAGATCGATACGCTCCTCGGGCGGAGCCGTATCGAAGTAGACTCGGACGCGGTCCTTCATCCCAGGGCGCATCAACTGTTCACGGAAGGCAGTTCTTTCCGGCGCGCGCGTGCAATAGTGAAACTCGAACGATGCGTCGACATGAGCCAGTCGCTCTGCCATGCAGAGTATTGGCGTTACGCCGATACCGCCGGCTAGAAGAATCGAGTGCCTGGCTTCGTTGGCGAGCGGAAAGTGATTTCTGGGTTGGCTGATCTCAATTTCCGCCCCTTCGGCCTGTGCATGCATTGCGATCGATCCCCCGCGGGAATTCGGGTCGCGCAGCACGCCCAGGACGTAGCGGTGCGTATCGCGCGGATCGTTACTCAGGGAGTACTGCCGTACCAACCCATTGCCGACGTGGACGTCGATATGCGATCCCGCGGAGAACCCCGGTAAGGGTCTTCCGGTGGGATCCACAAGCTCGAAGGAGAAAATATCCGTAGCCGTTTCGACCTTCTTCAATATCTTCACTTTCATGATTGGCTGCCAATTCTCGTGACACGTTCTGCCTCGATCACGCGATCAAGGGTTCTCCGCGCCACGCGCCTGGGCGCGTGGCGCCTTGGGGGTTCTTGTTAGCTAGCGAGCAGCCCGTGCGGGTCGATGACAAACTTCTTCGGCACGCCGGAATCAAACTCCAGATAGCCTTGAGGCGCCTCGTCGAGCGTGATTACCTGCACGTTGACGATGTCAGCAATCTTGATCCGATCCCAGAGAATGGCCTGCATCAGGTTCCGGTTGTATTTCATGACCGGCGTTTGCCCTGTGAAGAAGCTGTGCGACTTGGCCCAACCAAGGCCAAATCGAACGGACAGGCTTCCGCGCTGCGCCGCTGCGTCAGTTGCGCCCGGATCTTCCGTCACGTACAGCCCGGGGATACCAATCTTGCCTGCGGCCCGCGTGACCTCCATCAGTGAATTGAGGACCGTTGCAGGCGCTTCTTGATGCGAGCCGCTGTGACCGTGACCCCGAGCTTCGAAGCCAACGCAGTCGATAGCGCAATCCACCTGAGGCTCCCCCAAGACGGCCGCAATCTGGTCGGCGAGCGAAGCGTCTTCGGAAAGGTCGACCGTGTGAAAGCCGACGTTGCGTGCGTGTGCCAGCCGAACCTTGTTGACGTCGCCGACGATCGTGACAGCCGCGCCGAGCAGGCGAGCCGATGCAGCCGCTGCCAAACCAACCGGACCAGCGCCGGCGACATAAACCGTCKAGCCGGGACGCACACCTGCGGTCACAGCACCGTGGTAGCCGGTTGGCAGGATGTCAGCGCGTACATGCATGCCTACAACTTGCATAACCGTGATTTCGCCGAGCTGGCCGTGCAGCAGCGGGCGAATGCCAGGCTCAACCGCAAGGCGCTGATGACCGAAGTGATCACGGTTGAGGACCACCAGAAGTCGCCGTGGGTCATTGAGCCGTTTCGCCTGCTCGACTGCAGCATATGGAACGACGGTGCAATGGCCGTCGTCGTCTCGTCGACGGAAGACGCTCGGCAACTGCGGTCGTCGCTGGTCACGATCCGAGCGATCGAGGGGGTACCCTTGGTGCGCCGGTGCGTTCGCGGATCGGCCCAAATCACTGGGACCTGCATGCAGGAACGCTGGCGCAGTCGCTTTACCGAAAGGCCGGCATTCGGGCGGAGGACATCGACGTCGCCGAGATCTACGATCCCTTCACGGGCATGGCGCTGTTGCACATCGAGCAGTTCGGCCTTGCGCCGCCGGGTCAGGCCGCGGCGCGGGTCCGAAGCGGCGAGCTGGCTCTTGACGGGGCCATCCCGACCAATACTCACGGTGGCCACTTGTCAGAGGGCAACATCGCGGGTCTTGGCCACGTTGTCGAGGCCGTGCAACAGCTGCGCGAGGGCGGCGTGCGCGACGACCTGTGCAGCACCGGCCACGACTATGACCGCTGCCGTTGTCGCCAKGTGCGAAATGCCGAGTTCGCGCTGGTCGGCAGCGAATCCGGCGACAGCGCGCTCATCCTAAGGAGGGGGGCATGACGTCTCCATTGCCACCGGGTGTTCGTCCGGACCCAGACAGCGCGGCCTTCTGGGCGGGCTGCCAGCGGCGCGAACTGCTGGGCTCTCGACCGGGCCTGGGTGCTCTGGCGGCGCAAGGCACGCAGGCTCGTGAATGCGTTCGCGCTCGAGGATGGCCGGTAAATCTACTTTTTGGCCTTGTGCTTTGCATCGTGGAGTCGAGCGCGAAGTGTGCTCGTTTGCATGAGATTTCACGCCTGAACGGGCATACGCACCGCCAGCGCACCGAGCTGCGACCGGTGCGGCAAACAGCTTCATTTCCATATCGGTCACATTAAAGGAGTCTCTCTATGCCAGAACCGACCCGCCAACCGGAATACGGGGTMAGCCCCATCTTCGTCGACCGCTGGTCGCCCCGTGCATTCACGGGTGAGAGCATCAGCGAGGAGGAATTGCTGGCCATCATCGAGGCAGGCCGCTGGGCGCCTTCGGCTTTCAATTTGCAGCCCTGGCGTTTCATCTACGCCAGGGCCGACACTCCGGCCTGGCAGCCGCTGTTTGCCACGCTCAACGTCTTCAACCAGAGCTGGGCGCAGCGCGCTTCGGCCTTGCTGATCATCGCGTCGGCCAACAGCGCGTTAGTGCCAGGTGCAGCGGCGCCCACGCCCAACGCAAGTCACGAGTTCGACACGGGATCTGCTTGGGGTTACGTCGCCTTGCAGGCCACGCTGCTAGGCTGGCATGCCCATGGCATCGCCGGCTTCGACAAGGATTTGGCACGCAGCAGCCTTGGCATTCCGGCTGATTACACAGTGCAGGCTGCGGTTGCCATTGGCCGCCGCAGCGAAGACAAGAGCTTTCTGTCGGCATCCCTGCAGTCACGCGAAGCACCTAGCTCACGGCTGGCCATGAAGGCCATCGCCGCAGAGGGAAGATTCGGTTTCGAAGGCTGACCGGCCAGTGCGTTGGGCGGGGGCTTCGTGCGCTGGCTCCAGCTTGCCGTGCCGGCGACCGCTTATCGCGCATGGCTCCCTCAGCCTTGGGCCGGCAATACTGCCCGTTCAATCTTGCCCACGATCAGCCAGTAGCTAAGGATGGCCAGCAGGCCATGCGCGCCGACGTACACCAGGGCGCCATTAAAGGAGTGCGTATCGGCCACGATGTAGCCGATCACGATCGGCGTGACGATGCCGGCGATGTTGCCCACCGCGTTGAACACGCCGCCGGTGCTGCCCACGATGGACGCGGGCGCGGTATCGGCCACCACGGTCCAGCCCAGCGAGCCGAAACCCTTGCCGAAGAACGCCACGCTCATCAGCGCGATCACGATCCAGTCGGTGTCCACGTAGTTGCAGGCAATCATGGTGGCGCTGAGCAGCAGGCCGATGGTGATAGGCAGCTTGCGCGCCATCGTCAGCGAGCCGGTGCGGCGCAGCAGCGCGTCCGACACGAAGCCGGTGGACACGCCGCCGACAAAGCCGAAGATGGCTGGCACCGCGGCCACAAAGCCCGCTTGCAGGATGGAGAAGCCGCGCCCGTTCACCAGGTAGCTCGGAAACCACGAGACAAAGAACCAGGTGATCGCGCTGATGCAGTACTGCGCGATAAAGATGCCCACCAGCATGCGGCTGCGGAACAGCTGGCCGAGTTGCGCCAGCGTTGGACCCTTGCTGCCCTTGGCGCTCCTGCCGCCGAGATGCACCAGCGCGCCGCCTTGCTCGATATATTCGATCTCGGCCTGTGTCACGCGCGGATGCGCGGCGGGAGCGTGGTAAAGGCGGTACCACGCCCATGCCAGCAGCAGCCCCAGCGCGCCCATGACCGAGAAGATATGCTGCCAGCCGAAGCGATGATCGAGCCAGCCCATCAGCGGCGTGAACACCACTAGCGACAGATACTGCGCGCTATTGAAGATCGCGCCGGCCACGCCGCGCTCGGTGGAGGGAAACCACGCCGCGATCACCCGTCCTGATGATGGCCCTACCGGTGACTCCATCGCGCCCAGCAGGAAGCGCAGCACCAGCAGCGCGACAAAGGCAAAGGCAAACCAGTGCACCGTGCTCATCAGCAAGGTGGTGAGCGACCACAGCACCAGCCCGAGGCCGATGGCCTGCTTGGCGCCGATCTTGTCCACCAGCCAGCCGGCCGGCACTTGGCTCAGCACATAGGCCCAGGCGAAGGAAGAGAACAGCCAGCCCATCTGCACGGCATCGAGCCCGAGATCCTTGCCCATATGCGGGCCCGCCACCGACAACGTGGCGCGGTCGCCGGTGCTCAGCGCCAGCACGATGGTGATCAGGGCCAGCATCAGGTAGCGGTAGCGCCCGGTGGCGACAGCGGCTGCGGTCGGCTGTGCGGTGGATGTGGCGGCGGATGCGGCCGCGGACGCGGACCCCGCCGCGTTCGGGGTGGCGGATGTCATGACGACTGACATGGCGGTCTCCAGTCTTGTTTGATGGCACGAAGGCGCCGGGCCTTGTATGGCGGCGCGTCCCCGAGGCAGGGTGCTGCCGGGGCGTATGGACAGCATGCTAGAGAAGGACCGGGAAACAAGATAGCGGCGCCCGGTGACCAGGGTGGGCCACGTCCCAGCCCTTGGGAAATGCCGTGGAAATGTGTGGCTTCGGCCTGCCCGGTGGGCCGATTGGCAGTCATCCGCACGGGTGGATTACTGCTGCGCCGCTTTTCCCACACTCTGGGACAAGGCACGGGTTCGCCGTGCGCCAGCCGCGTTCCGCGCTTGCGGCGCATCCGCGCTTACCCAAGAATGGACACGTGTTCATCGCGGGTGGACATGCCCGGCTCCAGCGTGGAGCGACGTGGCGGCCAGGACGCCCGCGCCCCATTCGCATCCAGGAGACGCAGCATGTACATCAGCGAACAGCTACTCAACCCCGACGAGCGCCGCCTGCGCCTGTCCACCCAGCTCGGGGTCCAGAGCGTGGTGCTGGACAACCGCGGCACCGCGCTGGTGTCGGCCCCCGGCGGCGTCAGCGCCTGGGATGCCGGCAAGCTCACTGCCTATCGCAAATGGGTGGAGGGCTTCGGCCTGAAGCTCGACGTGTTCGCGCTCGATGTGGGCTCCATCCTGCTGGATTCGCTGGTCGACCTGGATAGTGCGCGCAAGCAGCGCGATGTGCTGGCGCAGAACATCCAGAAGGCGGCAGACGCAGGCATTACCTGCCTCAAGTACAACGTGCAGATGGTTGGCATCACCCGCACCGGCCTCAAGCCGGGACGCGGCGGCGCGCAGAACTCCGGCTTTGTCTATGCCGAGTACTCGGCCGACGACGACCGCAAGCACTCCTACTGGGGCGTGGGATACCCCACCAACCAGGACGAAGGCGACGCGGAGACCGCCATGCTGTGCGGCCAGAAAATGGCGCGCGACGTGCCCCCGGTGACTGAGAGGGCCGGCTGGGACGCCATCGAATTCCTGGTCGAAGGGTTGGTGCCCGCCGCCGACCGCGCCGGTGTGCGCCTGGCCTGCCATCCGCACGATCCCGCCTATCCGGTGGGTGGCCTCAACGGCATCGAGCACGTGATTGGCTCCGCCGGCGGCATCCGCAAGTTCCTCGCACTCAGCCCGAGCGMCAACCACGGCCTGAACTTCTGCCAGGGCACCGTCGCAGAGATGTTCAAGGAGCCGGGCCGCGCGATGATCCCCGTGATCGAGGAGTTCGCCACCACTGGCCGCATCTTCATGGTCCACTTCCGCAATATCCGCGGCGGCTATCTCGACTTCCAGGAAGTCTTCCCGGATGAAGGCGACGTCGACATGTTCCAGGCCATCAAGGCTTACCAGCGCGGCGGCTACAAGGGCCCGCTGTGCCCGGACCATGTGCCCGTGTCGGACCTTGACGAAAACCGCGAGCGCTTCATGTCCTTCGCGCTGGGCTATACGCGCGGGCTGTTGCAGGCGGCCGGCGTGTGGTCCACGCCGGTGCGCGGCTAAGCATCGCGGCGGCCCAACATGACAGAGGCACAGCAGCCCATCCGCAGGACGCCCGAGATGCTGCGCTCGCACCGCTGGTTCGGCAACGCGTCGATGCGCACGTTCAACCACCGCTCGCGCATGGCGCAGATCGGCTTTGGCGCCGAGGAGTATCGCGGCAAGCCGGTCATCGCCATCCTCAACACCTGGAGCGAGATCAACCCCTGCCATACCCACTTCAAGGCGCGCGCGGAGGAGGTCAAACGCGGGGTCTGGCAGGCCGGCGGGTTTCCGTTGGAAATGCCAGCCATGTCGCTGGCCGAGCCGTTCCAGAAGCCCAGCGCGCTGCTGTACCGCAACCTGCTGGCGATGGAAGCCGAGGAACTGCTGCGCTCCTATCCGGTGGATGGCGTGGTGCTGATGGGCGGCTGCGACAAGACCACGCCCGGCCTGATCATGGGCGCCACCTCGATGAACCTGCCGGCCATTTTCATGCCGGCCGGGCCGATGCTGCGCGGCAATGCCGGCGGCAAGACGCTCGGTTCGGGCTCCGACATGTTCAAGAACTGGGCCGAGTTGCGCGCTGGCACCATCACGGACGATGAATGGGAAGAGGTGCTGGGCGGCATCGCCCGCTCGCCCGGGCACTGCATGACCATGGGCACCGCCTCCACCATGACCAGCGCGGCCGAAGCCATGGGCCTGACCTTGCCGGGCGCGGCCTCGATTCCCGCGCCGGACTCGCGCCATGCGCAGATGGCGGTGCAGACCGGGCGCCGCATCGTCGAGATGGTGTGGGAGGACCTCACGCCGTCCACGGTGCTGAGCGCCGAGGCCTTCGACAATGCCGTGGTGTGCGTGCTGGCGCTGGGCGGCTCCACCAATGCGCTGGTGCATCTGGTGGCGATGGCGCGGCGCGCCGGCGTGGCGCTGGATTTGCAGCGCTTCGACGCGCTCGCCGCCAGCACGCCGCTGATCGCCAACCTGCGGCCTGCGGGCAAGTACTTGATGGAAGATTTCTTCTATGCGGGTGGCTTGCGTGGATTGCTGGAACGCTTGCGCCCGCTGCTGCGGGTGGACGCGCTTACCGTCAACGGCCGCACGTTAGGCGCCAACATCGCCGGCGCTCCGGTCCATGACGACGACGTGATCCTGCCGGTTGAGCGCGCGCTGGTGAGCGGCGGCAGCCTGGCCGTGCTGCGCGGCAATCTCGCGCCCAACGGCGCCGTCATCAGGCCAGCCGCCGCCGAGCCGCACCTRCACCGCCATACCGGCCGCGCGGTAGTGTTCGAGAGCTACGAAGCGCTGAACGCCGGCATCGACGCGCCCGACCTCGATATCGACGCCAACAGCGTGCTGGTGCTGCGCAACGCCGGGCCGTTGGGCGGGCCGGGCATGCCGGAGTGGGGCCAGTTGCCGATCCCCAGGAAACTGCTGCAACAAGGCGTGCGCGACATGGTGCGCATCAGCGATGCGCGCATGAGCGGCACCAGCTTCGGCGCGTGCGTGCTGCATGTGGCGCCGGAATCGTTTGTTGGCGGGCCATTGGCGCTCATGCGTACGGGCGACCTGATCGAGCTGGACATTCCGGCGCGCAAGCTGGCGTTGCTGGTGGACGATGCGGAGCTGGAACGCCGCCGCGCCGCATGGGTGCCGCCGCCGCCGCGTTACCAGCGAGGCTACGGCGCGATCTTTGCGCAGCAGGTGACGCAGGCGGATGAAGGGTGTGACTTCACGTTGCTGCGGGGGACGGAGCCGACGCCGGAGCCGGATATATATTGAGCGATGCCGGCTGCGGTGCGGTCAATTGCCAGCATGGTCGGCGTGCGCTCTCCGATATGCAGCATCGCGAAGTCCTGGGTATTGGTGTAGGCGCCGATCACGATTTCCCGGCTCTCGGCGCGCGCTGCCACGTTGATCCAGATCGATGCGCTTATGCACTCTCGCGCGGCACGATGCGAAAGCCCAGGTCCATTACCCGCTGTGCGCGCCGGCCGGGCCGCGCTGCGCCTTGCAGCCGGCGCAGCAAGACCTCGCCGGCGTGGCGGCCGAGCTCGCGCGGCCGCACCTGCACGGTGGTCAGCGTGGGATAGCTGGCCGCCGCTATCGCCAGGTCGGAGAAGCCCACCACGGCGATACGGCCCGGCACTTGCCAGCCGTGCTGCCGGCATGCCAGCAGCGCGCCCACGCCCAGGATGTCGTTGCTGCAGAAGACGGCCTGGATGCGCGGGGCGCGTTCCAGCAGCCGCGTCAATGCTTGCGCGCCGGCGTCGATGGTGGAGGGGGGTGGCAGCAGGTCCACCTCGGCAGGCGCCATGCCAAGCTCGGCGAGGCGCGCTTGCAAGCCGTCGAGCCGCTTGCGTGCGCGCAACTCATCCGCGCCGATAAAGCCGATGCGCTTGTGCCCGCGCTCGCACAGGTATTGCGCCACCGCGGCACCCACCCCCGCGTTGGAGAAGCCTACCGCCATGTCGATCGGATCGTCGGTCAGGTCCCAGGTTTCCACCACCGGCAGGCCGAGCCGGCGCAGCTTGTCGCGCACGCTTTTTTCGTGGCTCACGCCGGTGAGCACGATGGCGTCCACGCGCCGGCCGAGAAAGGCGTCGACCAGGCCTGCCTCTTCGCGCGGGTGATAGCTCGACTGCGCCAGCATCAACTGGTAGCCCTGCGGCGCCAGCGCGGCGGCCAGGCCATCCATGGTGTCGGCGAACCACGCGTTGGACAGCGTGGGCACGATGGCACCGACGATCTTCGAGCGGGCGGAGGCCAGGCTGCCGGCGGTCAGGTCCGGCACATAGCCGAGTTGCCGGATGGTGGCTTGCACCAGTTCGCGCGTGGCCGGCGCCACCGTGTCGGGGTGGTTGATCACGCGCGATACCGTCACGCTCGCCACGCCAGCGGCGCGGGCCACGTCCGACATGCGCACGGCGCCGGGTCGCGTTTGCGGTTGCAGGGCGGAGGGTTTGCTGTGCTTCATGGCGGGGTTCAACTGCTTTCGCGCGCGACCACGCTGAAGCCGAGATCGACGATGCGGGATTCGCGCCCCAGCGCGCTACCCGGTGCGCCAAGGCGCGCCAGCAACATCTGCCCGGCACGCCTGCCCATCTCATGCGACGGCACCTTGACGCTGCTCAGCGCCGGCACGCTGGCCGCCGCGATGGCCAGGTCGGAGAACCCCACCACCGCCATGCGCGCCGGCACGGCCCAGCCCTGTTCGCGGCAGGCCAGCAGCGCGCCCACGCCGAGGGTGTCGTTGCTGCAGTACACGGCTTGCAGCTGCGGGTTTTGCCGCACCAGTTCGACGAGGCCGCGGGCGCCGTCAAGCATGGTGGAGGGTGGCTCGACCGTGCGCACCACCACATCGGGCAGGCCTTGCGCGGCGATCGTCTCCCTGTAGCCTGCCAGCCGCTTGAGCGCCCGATCTTCCTCGGCGCCGATAAAGGCGAGATGGCGGTGCCCGCGCGCCAGCAGGTGCCCGGCTACGGCGGCGCCCGCTGCCCGGTTGGAGAAGCCCGCCACCATGTCGATGGGGTCGTCGGTGAGATCCCACGTTTCCACCACCGGCATTGCGCAGCGGCGCAGCTTGGCGCGCACCGTGCCAGTGTGGCTCACGCCCGTCAGCACCATTGCGTCCACTTGCCGGCCGATAAAGGCGTCGATCAGGTTCTCCTCCTGCGTTTGCCGGTAGCGTGTCTGGCCCAGCAGCAACTGGTAGCCGCCGTCCTCCAGCACTTCGCCCAGCCCGTCCATGGTCTCGGCAAACCACGCGTTGGACAGCGTCGGCACAATGGCGCCGACGATGCGCGAGCGCCGCGAGGCCAGGCTGCCGGCGTTCAGGTTGGGCACGTATCCCAGCTTGGCGATGGCGTCCCGCACTGCGGCCAGTGTGGCGGGAGAGACCTGGTGTGGATGGCTGATGGCGCGCGAGACCGTCACGCGCGATACGCCGGCCATGCGGGCCACGTCGACCATGCGGCCGCCGCCCGGGGCAGGGTCATCTTGCCGTGAGGACGCGGGCTTGCTGGTTGCCATTGCCTTGGTATCGGTGTTGGGTGGGGCGGCGCCGTCCGCTACGCGTTTTCCCTGATTTGATCGGTGCGAATCACTTCAGTGCGCATTCACCTGCGGCTTTGTCCCAGATCATGGGAAACCGCTGTCCCGGTGGCGCCGGGCAGGCTTGTATTGTCGGCCACCATCCCGAAAAATGGAAGCGCATCCATAAGAGCGCGCCGCCGCCCGCCATCGTTCGGCAAAACGCTGCGCCAAGCCTCATCGAGACACCATGAACCAGTCCCAATCCAAGCTCACCGTCCGGCTGGCCGAGCCCGACAACGTCGTGCTGGCGCGTACGCAGATCGCCGCAGGCACGGCCCTGCCGGAAGCCGGCGCCAACGCATTGCAGGACATCCCCGCAGGCCACAAGCTCGCCGCGCGTGCCATCCGCAAAGGCGAGCTGGTGATCAAGGGCGGCATCGCCATCGGGCGCGCCGCCGAAGACGTGCCCGCCGGCGCCTGGGTGCATGCGCACAATCTGGCGGTGGATGCTGCTGCCAGCGGTGCGCAAGGCGAGGTCGTCCGCGCGACCCCATCGCTGCAAGCCGTGCCCGCCGCGCAGGGCGCCACCTTCCAGGGCTTCGTGCGTGCCGACGGGCGCGTTGCCACGCGCAACTACATCGGTGTGTTCGTGGTGGGCAATTGTGGCGCCACCGCCGCGCGCAGAGTGGCCGACTGGTTCACCGTGCCGCGCCTGGCCGCGTATCCCAACGTCGACGGCGTGGTGCCCTTCGTGCACGAAATCGGCTGCGGCATGGAGATGACCGGCGAGCCGATGGACCTGCTGCGCCGCACCTTGTCGGGCACCATCCGTCATCCCAACATCGCCGGCGCGCTGGTGATCGCGCTGGGCTGCGAGCGCAACAATATCTACGGCTTCCTGGAGCAGGAGCAACTTGCCGTTGGCCCCGCCCTGAAGACATTGGTGATGCAGGAGATCGGCGGCACCGCCAACACCATCGAGGCGGGCATCGCCATCGTCCAGCAGATGCTGCCGGCGGCCAACGCGCATGTGCGCCAGCCGGTTTCGGCGGAGCACTTGGTGGTGGGCCTGCAATCCGCCGGGCCGGACGGCTTTTGTGCCGTTTCGGCCAACCCCGCGCTGGGCGCGGCGGTGGACCTGCTGGTAGCGCAGGGCGGCACCGCGATCCTGTCGGAAACCGTGGATCTGGTGAGCCTGGGGCAGCGCTTCACGTCCCGTGCCGCCACGCCCGAGGTGGCTGGCCAGCTCGCGCAGCGCATCGCCTGGTGGCGCCAGTACCACGCGGGGCGCGATACCCAGCTCAACCGCCGCGTGCGGGCCGACGGCGGCGCCAGCGGCTTGAGCAACGCGCTGGAGAAGGCCGCCAGCGGCGTGCGCCGCGCCGGCAGCTCGCCGGTGACGGCGGTCTACGAGTACGCGCGTCCTGTCACGGCGCGCGGCCTGGTGTTCATGGATGCGCCCAGCTATGAAGCCGTTTCCGCTACCGGCCAGATCGCCGGCGGCGCCAACCTGATCTGCCTGACCACCGGCACCGGCTCCGGCTTTGGCGCGCTGCCTGCGCCCACCATCAAGCTGGCCTCCAACACGCGCACCTTCACACGCATGGAGGATGACCTCGATATCGATTGCGGCCCGGTGGCGGACGGCGAGGCCACGGTGGCGCAGATGGGGCAACGCATCTTCGCGCAGATGCTGCGCCATGCCTCCGGCGAGAAGACCTGCAGCGAAGCGCTGGGGGTGGGCGAGAACGAGTTCGTGCCCTGGCCCATCGGCGTGCTCGCCTGAACGAACTCGCAAAGGACAACAAGATGAATCCCACCATGCAGGACAACGCGCGCAATCCCTTTATCCGCCTTGACCCCAAGGACAATGTGGTGGTGGCGCGCATGGAAGTGCCGGCAGGCACCACCGTACCCAGCGAAAGCCTCGTCACGCTGCAGCTCGTGCCGTCCGGCCACAAGGTGGCCGCGCGCTTTATCGCCAAGGGTGAGCCGGTGCTCAAGTACAACACGGTGATCGGCTTCGCGGCCGAGGACCTGCCGCCCGGCACCTGGATGCACAGCCATAACATCGCCTTCGGCGACCTGGTAAAGGACTATCGCCACGGCCAGGACTACCAGCCCACGGAATACGTGCCGCCGGCGCAGCGCGCGCAGTTCATGGGCATCGTGCGCGCGGACGGCCGCGTGGCCACGCGCAATTACATCGGCGTGTTCCTGGTGTGCCATAGCGGCGCCACGGTGGCGCGCAAGATCGCCAACTGGTTCGACGGCCAGCGCATGGTGGATTTTCCCAATGTCGATGGCGTGGTGCCTTATGYGCACGAGCAGGGCAGCGGCATGGAAATGAGCGGCGAGCCGATGGACCTGCTGCGCCGCACGCTCGGCGGCTATATCCGCCATCCCAACACCGCGGGCGCGCTGGTGATTGCGCTGGGGCACGAGCACAACGCGTTGCCCGCCTTCCTGGCCGACCAGGGCTTGCAGCCCGGCCCGATGCTGAAGACGTTGGTGATCGAAGACGCCGGCGGCACGCGCCGCGCCATCGAGGCCGGTATCGCGCTGGTGCAGCAGATGCTCGCCACGGCCAACGCCGTCATGCGCGAGCCGGCTTCGGCGGAGCACATCACCGTCGGCCTGCAATGCGGCGGCTCCGATGGCTTCTCCGGCCTCTCGGCCAATCCCGCGCTGGGTGCGGCGATGGAGATCCTGGTGCGCCACGGCGGCACCGCGATCCTCTCGGAAACCTCGGAGATCTTCGGCGTGGAGCAGACCCTGACTGCGCGCGCGGTCACGCCCGAGGTAGGCCAGAAGCTGGTGGACCGCATCAACTGGTGGCTCGAGTACAACAAGGGCCGCGACACGCAGATCAACGGCCGCGTTAGCCCCGGCAACAACGCGGGCGGCCTGGCCAACGTGCTGGAGAAAAGCCTCGGGGGCGCCAAGAAGGGCGGCAACGCGCCGCTGATGGAGGTCTACAAATACGCCGAGCCGGTGACGCAGCACGGCCTGGTGTTCATGGACACGCCGGGCTACGACCCGGTCTCCGCTACCGGCCAGATCGCCGGCGGCGCCAACCTGATCTGCTTCACCACCGGGCGCGGCTCCTGCTTCGGCTCGGTGCCCGCGCCCACCATCAAGCTGGCCAGCAACACGCCGATGTACCAGCGCATGGTCAAGGACATGGATATCAACTGCGGCGTGGTGATCGACGGYGATGCCACCATCGAACAGATGGGCCAGCGGATCTTCGCGCAGATCCTGCGCCACGCCTCCGGCGAGAAGACCTGCAGCGAAGCGCTCGGGGTCGGGCTGAACGAGTTCGTGCCCTGGCCGATCGGGGTGGTGGATTGATCCCCTGCAGTTCTTGCTTTTTGCGCATCTCATTAAAAGAAATCCAGGAGACACAGCATGACCAGCATCAGCAAAAGAACGTTTCTAGCCGGTTGCGCACTGGCGCTCGCAGGCATCATGGCCACCGCGAACGCGCAGGGCGACACCTGGCCGACCAAGCCCGTGCGCATGATCGTGCCGTTCCCTGCCGGCGGCACCAGCGATATCATGGGCCGGCTGATCGCCGAGCAACTCGGCAAAGCGCTCAAGCAGCCTTTTATCGTGGAGAACAAGGGCGGCGCGGGCGGCACCATCGGTGCCGAGCAGGCTGCCAAGGCACCCGCGGATGGCTACACGCTGCTGCTCTCCGGCATTGGCAGCAACGCCATCGCGCACGGCATGTCGCCCAAGCCCAACTATGACTCCAGCCGCGACTTCATCCAGATCTCGCAGCTGATTGCCGGTCCCAACGTGCTGGTGGTCAACCCCGCCTTTCCGGCCAAGACCTTCAAGGAATTCGTCGACTACGTCAAGGCCAACCCGGGCAAGGTCAACTACGGCGTKACCAACGCGTCGTCCGGCCACCTGGCGATGGAGCTGCTCAAGCAGACGGCGGGCCTGAACATGGTCGGCATTCCTTACCGCGGCGGTGGCCCGGCCCTGACCGATGTGCTGGCCAACCAGATCCCCACCATGTTCGTGAACCAGGACGCGGTGCTGCCCTATGTGAAAGCCGGCAAGCTGCGCGCGCTGGCGGTCACCAGCGCGCAGCGCAACGCGCTGTTCCCGGATGTGCCGACCGTGGCGGAGTCCGGCTATCCCGGTTTTTCGGCGGTGTCGTGGGTTGGCCTGTCCGCGCCCAAGGGCACGCCAAAGGCCATCGTCGACAAGCTGGAGGCGGAGATGATGAAGGCGTTCCGCCAGCCGGAAGTCCGAGCCAAGCTGGAGGCCAACGGCTTCGTGGTGGTGGCATCCAGTTCGCAGGACTACACGCGCTTCGTGCGGTCCGAGACCGAGCGCTGGGGCAAGGTGATCAAGGAGGCCGGCATCAAGCCGGAATGATGGCGCACGCGCCTGGCCGCAAGACAGACTTCGAGACAGACAAGGACGACTCATGAGCAATGTTTCACATCAAGCAACCGCCGCGCTGGTACCGTCGGCACAAGCCTCGGGCGACCGTATCGCGTGGGTAAAGGTCTCGCTGGTCTACCTGCCGCTGGCCGCCCCGATCAGCGACGCCAAGGTGCTGACCGGGCGGCAGCGCCCGCTGACCGAAATTGCCTTCATCTTCGCCGAGATCCGTACCCGCGACGGACACGAAGGCATCGGCTTCGGCTATTCCAAGCGTGCCGGCGGCCCCGGCATGTACGCCCACGCCAGGGAGATCGCGCCGGAGCTGATCGGCGAGGACCCAAACGATATCGCCCGCATCTGGAACAAGCTGCTGTGGGCCGGCGCGTCGATGGGCCGCAGCGGCCTGACCACCCAGGCCATCGCCCCGTTCGATATCGCGCTATGGGATCTCAAGGCCAAGCGTGCCGGCTTGCCGCTGGCCAAGCTGCTGGGCGCGCACCGGGATTCCGTGCGCTGCTACAACACCTCGGGCGGCTACCTGTCGATGCCGCTGGACCAGGTGCTGAGGAACGTCGACGCCTCCCGCGCCAACGGCATCGGCGGCATCAAGATCAAGGTCGGCCAGCCCGATACCGCCACCGACCTCAAGCGCGTCAAAGCGGTGCGCGAACTGCTGGGCGACGACTTCCCCTTCATGGTGGACGCCAACCAGCAATGGGACCGCACCACCGCGCAGCGCTTCGGCCGCGTGCTCGAGCAGTTCAACCTGACGTGGATCGAAGAGCCGCTGGACGCCTACGACATAGAGGGCCACGCCGCGCTCGCCGCCTCGCTCGATACGCCGGTCGCCACTGGCGAAATGCTCACCAGCTTCGGCGAGCATGCACAGCTCATCACCGCGCATGCTAGCGATTTCGTGCAGCCCGACGCGCCGCGCGTTGGCGGTATCACGCCCTTCCTGCAGATCATGAGCCTGGCGGACTTCAAGGGCCTGAAGCTGGCGCCGCACTTCGCCATGGAGATCCACCTGCACCTGGCTGCCGCCTATCCGCAGGAGCCGTGGCTGGAGCATTTCGAATGGCTGGAGCCGATGTTCAACGAACGGCTGGAACTGCGCGACGGCAGGATGATCGTGCCGAGCCGGCCGGGTCTTGGGTTTAGCTTGAGCGACCAGGCGCTGGCGTGGACGGCGGACAAGGTGGAGTTTGGGGCGAGGCCGTAGGCGGTCGTTAGCGATAGCGCACTAAGCCATACGCAAGCGGCGCGCTCCAGGGCGCGCCGCTTGCGTTTAACGCCCGCTTCGCGTCACGCCGCGCCAGCGCCACGCGTGTTGACGTACAGCGCGTAAATGGAATGGCTGCTGGCCATGAACAGCCGGTTGTTCTCCAAGCCGCCGAAGCACAGGTTGGCACAGCGCTCCGGTAGGCGGACATGGCCAATGGGCTTGCCCTTGGGGTTGAACACCATCACGCCGTCCAGCGGTGCCGGGTCCACGCCAGGCGCGCCGCCGCTGCCCCAGCCAGCCCAGATGTTGCCGTCCTCGTCGCACTTGATGCCGTCCAGCGCGCTGGGGCCGTCGGCGTCGATATGCTTGGTGCGGTTCGCCAGGCGTCCATCGGGCCCGACGCTGTAGGCCCACACCAGCCGGTTGGGCTGGGCACGGCCTTCGATCACATAGAGCGTTTTCTCGTCCGGCGAGAAGCACAGGCCGTTCGGCCCGGCCACGTCGTTGATGACCTGGGTGAGCTTGCCGGTCTCGCCGTCGATGCGATACACCGCGTGCGGCAGCTCTGGCTTGCCGATGCGGCCTTCGTAGTTGTTGCTGAGCTGGAAGGGCGGGTCGGTGAACCAGATGGAGCCATCGGACTTGCAGACAATGTCGTTCGGCGAGTTGAAGGGCTTGCCTACGAAGTTGTCGGCCAGCGTGACCACTTTGCCACTGTGCTCGGTACGGCTGATGCGCCGCGTGATGGCACCTTCGCAGGTGATCAGCCGGCCCTGGCGGTCGCGCGTGTTGCCGTTGGGATAGTTGGCGGGCGCGCGGAAGCTCGTGAGCTGGCCGCTGGCCTCGTCCCAGCGCATGATGCGGTTGGACGCCACGTCGCTGACAAGCAGGTAGCCGCCGTCGCCGATCCACACCGGGCCCTCGGCCCAGCGCAGGCCAGTGGCGAGCTGTTCCACGCTGGCGTTGAACAGGCGGTACTTCGCGAAAGACGGATCGAGGATGACGACGCTGGGGTCAGGGTAGCGCAGCGATGGCGTCCACTGCGCGGTGGCATTAGCGGCGGTAGCGCTGGCGGCCAGTGCGAGGCTACCCATCAGGAAGCCGCGACGCCGAGGCGAAGTGGCTTGCTGAAGCGGAAGCGGATGCTCCTCAGGTTGGTGCGAATCGGCTTGTGTCTCCATGCCCGGGCTCCTTTGTGTTGATCTTGCGGGAATCAATACAATAGGAAGCTTTGGGTGCGCTGGCGATGCTCGCGGGGCGGGATCGACAGCGCACTCCCAGCCAATGGGACGGTCGCGCCCGATGCGCGGGAAAACCCCGCCGCCTCAAATCGTGTAATCCACCGCAGCCCACTCGAAATAGGGCTTCAGATCCGCCACCAGCGCCTGGTGCAAGGGATGGAAGAGATAAGCATCCAGCGCCGCCTTGTCGTCTACCTCGGACTCCAGCACATAGTCCCAGCAGATCGCGCGATCCAGTTCATTTGCGGCAAAGCGCCAGCTCCGTATGGCAGGGATCAGCGCGCCCAGGGCCGCCATGCGCGCGGCGAGCGCGGCTTCCAGCGTGGCGTCCTTGGGCACATCCGGCTTGCGCCGGAACAACACGATATGCCGCATTCTTGCCTTCAGCATGGCACCCCCTCGCGCGCAATCAGCCAGGCTGGAGCATCTTGCAGCGCCACCGGACGCAGGAAGCGATCGAGCGCGGCGTAGCCCACCGAGGTGGAAAACGGTTGCGTCGACGCGGGGAAGGGGCCGCCGTGGTGCTGGGCGGCGGTCACGGCCACGCCGGTGGGCACGCCCGCAAACAGCACGCGCCCAGCCACCTGGGTGGCGGCGCGCACGAGTTCCAGCGTGGCGGCGTCCGGCGCTTCGCTGCCGGCATCCACGCCCCACAGCGTTACCGTGAGCGAGCCGCCTACGGCGCGCAGCACTTGCTGCACCTGCTCGGGCGAGTCGATCCGCACCACMAGCGCGGCGGCGCCGAAGACTTCTTCGTGCAGGCTGTGGTCGGCGATAAAGTCCGCGGCGTCGACCTCGGCGAGGTAGGGGCGCGGCAGGCCGCCGGCGTCCGCTCGCGCCACTTCACCAAGCAGTGGCTTGAGCTTGTCGGACGCGCGCCAGCGCGCTACGCCCTGGTCAAACGCGGCGCGAATGCCGGCACTGAGCATGGCATGCGGCGCGAGCGCGTGCAGGGCGCCGGCCAGCGCGCCGACGAAGGCGTCGGCGGCCGCGTCCTTGCCGACCACGATCACGCCGGGGCTGGTGCAGAACTGGCCGCTGCCCAGGCAGATCGAGCTGGCCAGGTTTTGCGCCAGCGCGGCGCCGTTGCCGCTCAGCGCGGCCGGCAATACCACGAGCGGATTGACGGAGCCGAGTTCGCCGTAGAACGGAACCGGATGCGCTCGCTCAGCCGCCACCTTGGCCAGCGCGGTGCCGCCCTTGAACGAGCCGGTGAATGCCACAGCTGCGATGGCCTCCGCTTGCACCAGGCGCACGCCGGTCTCGATGCCAGCGCCTTCGACAAAGCCGAAGATGCTGGCTGGCAGGCCTTGCCCGGCCACCACGCGTTGCGCCAGTGCAGCGGTCTTGCGCGACAGTTCCGGATGCGCCGGATGCGCCTTCACTACCACCGGGCAGCCAGCCGCTAGCGCGGCGGCGGTGTCGCCTCCGAGCACCGAGAACGCAAACGGAAAATTGCTGGCGGAGAACATCGCCACCGGGCCCACGGGCACACGCACGCGCGTCAGGCGCGGACGCCCTGCGGGTGGCGCGCCGGCGACGGCGGGATCGTCAAGGCTGGCGTGCGCGTCGCCGCGCTCCAGCACATCGGCAAAGCCGCGCAGCTGGAAGGCGGTGCGGTCCAGTTCGCCATTCAGGCGTGGCAGGCCGAGACCGCTCTCGCGGTCGGCCAGCGGCACCAGGGTTTCGCGATCCGCTTCGAGCGCGGCGGCCAGCGCGCGCAGCAGGGCGGCGCGTTGCGCGGCGGGGCTGGCGCCCCATTGGCCGGCCACGGCAGCGGCGGCGGCGACAGTGGCGTCGATCTGCGCCGGCGTGGAGGCCGGCCAGCTTGCGCCGGTGGGCTGGCCACTGCGCGCGTCGATGGATTGCAGCAGGGAGGACATGGTCATACGCTCTTCAGGTGATAGCCGCGGCCCGCGTAGTCGAACGCCACCAGTTCATTGATGGGCGTCGCCTTGTCGGCGGGCGAAGCGTAGTAGGCACGGATTTCGGCGATCTTGCCGGTTTCCGGATCGAAGTCGTACCACTCGGCGCCGCGCAGTGCGGTGCCGCTCTTGTTCTTCCAGTGCGTCCATTCGATCATCGCCTCCGGGCTGTCATGGCTGACGATGAGGCGCTCGATGGTCCATTGCGAGCCGAGCGTTTCCACGCACCAGATCCATTTTTTGGCGATGGTGTCAGCGGTGCGCCAGGGCACTTCGGGCAGGCCGGCGGGGAAGTAGTGCACCGCGTCCGGCGTGAAGCAGTCCATCAGTGCGTCGTAGTCGGCCGCGTTGCAGGCGTCGAAGTAGCGGCGGATCAGCGCGGCGTGTTGTTCAGGGGTGAATTTGCTGGTCATCTTGGTTAGGTATCCGGTTGGGCGGATTCAGCGGCTGCCGGCGGGCTTGGCTGCCGCGATCGGCGGGCGGCCAGCGGCAACCCATTCGCGATGCTGGGCGCGCGTAGCTTCGCTAGGCGGGTAGAGGCCCCACAGCGCTTCGCCAGCCTGCACGCGCAGCGCCAGGTAGGCTTCGATGTCGTCGCGCTTCTCGCACAGGCTGGCCATTTCCTCGGCCAGGTGGGCGGGGATCACGGTGATGTTGTCGCCGTCGCCGTGGATTACGTCGCCAGGATAGATCGCCACGCCGGCGCAGCCGATCGGGACTTGCAGGTCTGCCACGTGATGGTAGGACAGCCGCGTAGTGGCGGTCACGCCCGTGCTCCACACCGGGAAATCCATCTGGCTGAGCTCGGTGCCATCGCGGAAGCTGCCGTCGGTGATGACCGCACGGGCGCCGCGCATCATCATCCGCGTGATCAGCATATTGCCCATGGAGGCGGCGCGGCCGTCGCGGTTGCTGTCGATCACCAGCACATGGCCCGGTTCAATCTGCTCCACGCCCACCCATTGCAGGTTGTCGGCGGAAGGCTCGGTGGTGAGGTTGCCATAGATGTCGATGTCTTCGCGCGCCGGGATGAAGCGCATGGTGTACGCGCGCCCGGCAAAGGGCTTGACCTTGGGGTTGAGCGGCGTCAGGCCGTGCAATACCGGCTGGCGAAAGCCCTTGATGTAGAGCTGCGTGGTCAGCGAGCCGCTGGTCACCTTGGCCAGGCGGTCAAGTACCGAATCCGGCACGAACGGCGCGGGCGCGCGTTGCGGGATATTGGCCAGGGGCGGGGGAGGCGTGAGGGTGGGGTTGGTGCTCATGATGCGCGCGGTCCAGGTTGCAAGTGGTCGGGGCGGCCCTTGTCCCAATCGGTGGGACAAACCTGGCCGCGTGTCAGCTGTGCTGGCTGATTACATGGTATTGAACTTCCCGAGAACTTAAAATGCTCACCAGAGGGGCGGCGCGGCCAGACTCCTTCGTTTTTTCCATATATTGAGACAAGCCACCATGTCCGTGAATCCCGGTGACGGTACCGGCGCAATCGAGAAAGCCATCGACGTGCTCGAAGCGGTGGGCGCCACCCCCGGCGGCGTCAGCCAGAGCGACCTGGCCGCGCAACTCGCGCTGCCGCGCACTACGGTGTACCGCCTGCTGGCCACGCTGGTGGCGCGCGGCATGCTGCGCCGCGATCCGCTGCGCAAGGTGTACCGGCTGGGCTTTCGCTGCTTCGAGATGGCGCGCCAGGCCTACACCATGCCGGACCTGGTGGCCGCCGCCGCGCACGAGATGCGCGGCCTGCGCGACCTGACCGGCGAGACCTGCTACCTCGCCACGCTTGACGGGCTGGAGGTGATCTCGCTGGAGCGCTGCGACGGCGCCCACAGTGAACGCTCGGCAGCGGTGCTGGGCCAGCGCAAGCCTATGCACTGCACCAGCCAGGGCAAGGCCATCCTGTCGGCCATGGAAGGCCCGGCGCGCGATGCCATCGTGCGCGACCTGACATTGAAGGCGCTCACGCCGCTCACCATCACCGATCGCCGCCGCCTCAACGCGGAGCTCAATATCACCGCGGCGCGCGGCTACGCCATCGACGACGAGGAAATCGTGATGGGCGTGCGCTGCGTGGGCGCGCCCATCGTCGACCCCGAAGGCGTGGTGCGCGGCGCCATCAGCGTGGCCGGCCCGGCCTATCGCCTCACGCGCGCGCGGCTGGAGCTGCTCGGCCCCGAGGTGGCGCAGGCCGCCCGCCGCATCGGCGCGCAGCTCGAAGGCGTACGCGCCCMGGCAGGAGACGCCGCGGTGACTGCCGTGCCTGGGCCGTGGGCCTTCCAGGGCGGGCATCCGCTGTGGTGCGCGCGGCGCCAGCGGCTGTACTGGGCCGACGTGCTGGCCCCGTCGGTGCGCGTGCTGGACACCATGCAAGTCCCCGCGCGCGATGAACAATTKCTGCGGCTGGAAGCGCCCATCACGGGCATGCTGCTGCGCGGCGAGGAGGTATGGGCCATGCACGACGATGGCGCGGTCGCCATCGCGGCGGATGGCAGCCGCCGCCCGCTGGAGGGCTGGCCCCGCGCGCCACTGCAGGCGTTTTGCGATGGCGGCGATGCTGGCAACGACGCGCAAGCTGCGCAAGCGGTGTGGGCTGCCATGGCGTCCGCTGAAGGCGGATCGTCGGTCGGCCTGCTGCACGCCAACGGCAGCCTCGAGGTGCGCTGGCATATTGGCGAGGCCGTGCAGGCGCTGTGCTGGAGCGCGGCGGACGACACGCTCTACGCCACCACGCCCGCCTCCGGCGCCATCCTGATGCTGCAACCCGGCTCCGCAGCGGTGCGCCGGCTGGCCAGCATGCCACCGGGCGCGGGCAAGCTGAGCGGGCTTGCGCTGGACGCCAGCGGCGGTATCTGGACGGCGCTGAGCGAAGGCTGGAGCGTGGTGCGCTTCACGCGTGACGGCACGCTCGATCGCGTGGTGGGCATGCCCGTGCCGTGTCCCAGCGATGTGGMGCTCGGCGGCGCGAACCTGGACACGCTCTATATCACCTCCTCGCGTCAGCAGGTGCCGCTGGAGACGCTGGCCAAGGCGCCGCAGTCCGGCTGCTTGTTTGAAGTAAAGGTCTGAGCGGCTCGAAACCATGCGTGCCTTCTAACTTGTAGTGGTGGATCTCATAGCCGCATTCCCCACTTCCCATGTGAGCGTTGTTTTTTTATTTGTTCCAGGTCCATGCTGGCGAATGAGCAAAAAGCATGGGGAAATCCGTCGCGAAAGGGAATCTGTCGACAGACTCTCGCGAAGAGGTTCTATGCGCATCTTGATCCAGGCATGGGTTGAAGGGCAGGGAAACACGGCCCACTTGTCATCATGGCCAGTGTGTTCGCGCGCGAAGCCGATTTCGCACAGGCATCCGATCTGGGCTTGTTCACGCACCCGAGACCTCTATCCGCGATCAACAGCGCGCACGTGGCTCAATCCATCAACGATGAGTACAAAGGCGGCAGGCGAATTGAAGGGGTTGTTTTACGATGACAGTGCTGCCTTCAGCTTAAATGCAATTAATCGCACCCCAACCCGTAACAGGAAATGTCGGCGGCCAGAGGCGCGTAGGGCAAGGCCTGGAGCAGGAAGCGCAGAGCGCGACGGCGGTAGCTGCGATGGTGTCYGCGGCAGCTCAACAAGGAGCAATGGATTCCAGTCGTCGAGTGCAGGGATGCGATGCCCGGATCGCGCTTCGGCAGCGCACTACACGCGCGCAGGTGCACGCACCCCACGACAAATCAGTTGGGATTCGGCGCAGTCGCTGGCTGAGATAACGCGCGCGCCGCACGTTGGGCTTGTAGTCCCTGTGCCCGTTTCGCACCGGCCTGTGTAATGTGTCCCGCATGCTGACCCGCCAGATCCACGTGGGGCACCTCCCACCAGACAGCAGCCCCTATCTGACCGCGATATGGCTATCCCTGCGGGAATCGCTGGCGCCGACATACGAGCCACGCTTCCTGAGCAGGATCTGCATGCCCCCGAAGTCCCAGGTGCTCTCGGTTCTGGCGACCACGTGGTGGCCCAGGGCGGCGAGGCCCGAGACGGTATCGGCAGGAAAACCGGGTTCCAGCACCACCTGCCGCCCCGGCCCGACCTTGAAGCGCGGTGCATCGACAATGGCCTGCGGGCTCTGCGCGTAATCGTCCAGGCGCACCATCATCTGGACGTGGCCCTGCGGCTGGAATGTGCCGCCGGTCGCGCCGAAGGCAATCGGCTCGCCGTCGCCGGCAAAGGCGAATCCCGGCAGGATGGTATGGAAGGGCCGCTTGCCGGGCCTGAGGAAAGACGGGGAACCGGCATCGGTGGAAAAGCATGCGCCGCGATTCTGCAGCGAAACACCGGCGTCGGGCACCACGATCCCCGAGCCGAATCCCATGTAGTTAGACTGGATCAGCGAGACCATCATGCCATCGCGGTCGCCTGCCGCAAGGTAGACCGTGCCCGCCAGTGGTCCGAACGTGTGGCCGAAATCCGAAGCTTGCCGCATATTGATGCGTGCCGCGGCGGCCTGAAGGCAGGGGGCTTGCAAGCGGTCGCGTACCTGCCCGATTGCGTAGTCCGTATCGCCGATCAACGGCCCGACTTCGGCAAACGCCAGTTTGATGGCCTCGATCTGGAGATGCAGCGAGGCCGCCGAGTCGGCCGGCAAGCGCGCGACATCGTGATGCGCGAGCACGCCCAGCGCAAACAGTGCCACCGCGCCCTGGCCGTTTGGCGGCAGCTCGCTTACCTGTAGCGTGCCGTAGGGCGCCTGTATGGCATCGACCCACTCGGGTGCGTGCAGGCGTAAGTCCTCGGCGCTAAGGGCACCGCCTGTTTCGCGGGCGAACGTGGCGATTCGCCTGGCGGTCTCGCCGGTGTAGAAGTCCTTGCCATTGGTGCGCGCCACGCGTTCGAGCGTCTGCGCAAGCGTCGGCTGCAGGAACAGCGCCCCGGCCACGGGCGCTGCGCCGCCGGGGAGAAACACCGCCTCGAAGCCCGGCTGGCTGCGCAGCTTGGGCACCTGTTCCCGCCACTTCTGCGCGACACCGGGAGAGACGTGGAAGCCGGCTCGTGCGTAGCGCATCGCGGGCTCCAGCACGGTAGCGAGATCGAGCCGGCCAAAGCGCATGACCAGCGCGGTCCAGGCCGAGACGGCGCCGGGAACGGTGACGCTATCCCATCCGCGCTGCGGCATCGCGGGCAGCCTGGCAAGACGAGCGACGTCGATACCCATCGGTGCCCGGCCGCTGGCATTGAGGCCATACAGCTTGCCGCCAGCGAAGACCTGGGCGAATGCGTCGCCACCGATCGAGTTGTTGGTAGGCTCGACCACCGCGATGGCGGCTGCCGCAGCGATGGCGGCGTCCACCGCATTGCCACCGCACGCGAGGATGTCGAGCCCCGCTTGCGCGGCCAGCGGTTGGGATGCGATGACCATCTCGCTGCCATGCACGGCAGCCTTGAAGGATGGGTAACGCTCGGGGGCGGAGGCGGATGGGGCGTGCATGGGCTACTGCGCCGCCAGGTGCTTGCTCTGGATCAAGCCGCCCCATTTGGTGTACTCGCTTTGCACGAAGATATTGAACGCCTCGGGGCTGCTCCATTCGATTTCGGCACCCTGCGCGGCGAACTGCTGGCGCACCTCAGGGGACTTGAGGACAGCGACGAGATGGCGGTTGAGGACTCCACAACGGGGGCGGGCATGGCGGCCGGCCCGAAGATTCCAAACCAGGCGGTCACATCGAAGCCCTGCACGCCAGACTCGGCGACCGTGGGCAAGCCCGGCAGCAAGCTGCTGCGGTGCGCTCCTGTGACGGCCAGGGCGCGGACGGTGCCGGCCTGGATCTGGGCCTTGGCGGTGACCTGAAGGTCGAACATCAGGTTGACCTGGCCGCCAAGCAGGTCGGCCAGGGCAGGCGCGCTACCCTTGTATGGGACGTGGAGCAGCTGGATGTTGGCGGCCTTGGCCAACAGCTCGCCCGCGAGGTGGTTCGAAGTGCCGGCGCCAGCCGATGCATAGGTGATCTGGCCGGGGCGGGCTTTCGCCAGTGCGATCAGTTCGCCCATGGTTTTTGCCRGCACGGACGGGTTCTCCAGCACGACAAACGGCACGGATGCCACGCGGGAGATCGGCGTGAAGTCCTTGAGCGGATCATAGCCCACGCCACGATTGAGCGCGGGGTTCATCGCATGTGAGCTGACCGTGCCCATCAGAAGCGTATAGCCGTCGGGTGCTGCCTGGGCCACGAACTTGCTCCCGATGGCGGTGCCGGCACCCGCGCGGTTGTCCACCACCACAGGTTTGCCCACCCGTTCGGCGAGCCGCTGCGCGAGCAACCTGGCCAGGATATCGGCGGTGCCGCCAGGCGGATAGGGCACGACGAGGTGAATGGCGCGGTCCGGAAAAACTTGCGCGACGGCGGGCACTGGCAAGGCCAGTGTGGTGCTTGCTACGGCGAGTGCAAGCAGCCGGTAAAGAGATGTCAGCATAAGCAAGGCAGAGGAAGAATGACGCGCGGTCGGCGCGGAACGCTCAGGACAGCAGCGGGGCTTTGCCTTCGTCGACTTCGGCAATCGCCGGGATCTCCACGCCATGGCAGCCGACGTCTTCGCGGATCTCATCCAGCGAGCGCTTAATGATCGCCATCTCTTGCTCGGGATGCGTGGCGCCCAGGCCGTATTCGGCAGCGAGGGCGCGTGCCCGGCCCGCGCGCCGCTGCTCGTCCTCTGGCAGGTTGACGACAGCGTAGACCCCATTGAGCAGGCTGCCGCGCAGCTTCTTGGCGAATTTCTGCCCGAGCAGCGCCTTGTCGTCCGCCGATATTTCCGAGAAGAAACGCCGCATGATGATGCGTCCGAATTGGATATGCCGCGCCTCGTCGCGCAGGATCAGCTTGCAGGCCGTCCTAATGGACGTAAAGCGCGCGTTCTCGTAGCGGGCCTGCAGCAGTTCGCCGGATAGCTGCTCGAACAAGGTGTTCACCGCCAGGCCGGCGAAAAAGCTCATCTGCTTCTCATCGCGCTCATCGTGGAAGCGGGGGATGATGGCGCGGAAGTAGTCCGAACGCGGCGACTCCTGGTAGCCGGATATGGCACGCGCTACGCGGAACGAGGCCTCGTGGTGGCGCAGTTCCTCGGCGATGAAGTTGACGACGTGCTGCTTCACCTCGAACGGCTGGTGCTCGAAGATCGCATCGCGCAAGCGCTCGGCGCCGTAGGGAATGGCGCCGTGCTCCATCCAGGCGCGCAGGCTCCACCACTCGCCGCCAGCCTCGCGCACTTCCGCAGGAATGTCGGCCTGCTCCAAGTCCGAGTAGTCGATCTGCGTCGGGTCCCACGCCAGCGCACGGGCCTGCTCGCAAAGGCCCCAGACATCTTCGTAGGCCAGGGTGGAGACGATGGGGTACGGGTTTGGAACGGGAGTGAGTTCTTCAAGCAGGGAGGGGCGCATTGTGTGGTCCTGTGGGGCTATTGCGTTTTTGCTCTATGGGCTCACTGTAGTTTGCAAAGCCCTGATATTCCAAATACTATTCAAAGCTGTCCTTGATACATAAAGTGAATCACCGTGACCGACTTGCGCCAGTTTCAACAGTTTGTCGCCGTGGCCGAGCTGCTGAGCTTCCGGCGCGCGGCCGAGGCGTTGCACATGTCCCAGCCGCCCCTGACAGTGGCCATCAAGAAGCTGGAAGAAACCATTGGCACCGAACTGCTTGAGAGGAACCGGCATATGGTGCGGTTGACCCCGGCCGGGGAAGTCTTCCTGGTGGAGGCGCGCAGGACGATTGCCCAGGCCGAGATCGCGGTCGAATCGGCGCGGCGTGCGGCTAGCGGCATGTTCGGGACCTTGCGGCTTTCGTTCGTACCGAGCGCGGCGCTTGACGTGCTGCCGGACATCCTCAGGCGATTCCAGCAGGAGTACCCCGCGGTCAAGCTGATCCTGACAGGCGAGAGCAGCGGCAAACAGCTGGAGCTGCTGCGGCGCGGCGATACGGATGTCGCCATCGTGGTGCCGCCGGTGTATGAGCCCAGGGACCTGAGCCTGGATATCCTGTGCGAGGAAACACTGGTGGTCGCCGTTCCGGCGGCGCATGCGCTGGCCAGGCGCAAGCGCCTGCGACTGGAAGAGCTGAAGGCCGAAGCCTTCGTCGCGTTCCCCTTCGCGGAAGGGCCGGGCTACTCGGGGGTAATTCTGGCGGCTTGCCAGCGCGCGGGATTTTTTCCGCGCGTGGTTCAGGAAGCGTCACAGATGCAGACCATCATCACGCTGGTTGCCGGGAACTTGGGCATTGCCATTGTGCCCAGGGCCATGACAAGGGTGCAGGCACTGGGCGTGGTCTATATCGACGTGACGGAATCCCGTACTTCGTTGCGATATCCCCTGGTGATGGCCTCGCTGACCAACACGGAGAATGCACTGGTGGGGGCGTTCGGGGCGGTGGCTAAGCGGTCACTTGCGGGAGAGTGTTCTCTGCATGCGCCTATGGCAACGTGATGATGGCAGAGCGCGCCGCCACGCATGCGGCACGCCGCGTCTGACGTGCAACTCGGCTCGCGGCCAGCGCGACCAGGTCGGCGTAGGGCGGGGAGAGCAGCGGTTCGGTGGGGACGGTGTCGTCGAGGTACAGGCGCGCGGCACGGCCCGATCGACCCACAGTGGAACATGAAGTAGTGGCGATTTTTGCTGCTCATAGTTTCTTCCTTGGCTCTTCCTTCCCCGGCGAGAATGGCAGCGCGCCGGCAAGCAACGTCGGCAGCTCAATCTCACCGCCAGCAGGATCACTCGGAATCACGATACTGCTCAGGGAAACGCCGAGTGTTAGCGGCGCCGCCTAAGCAACGATCGCATCGTCCAGCGCCGCGAGCGATTGGAATCGGAAAGCGCTCCAGCGCCGATTCCAGCATGGCCTCCCCACGACGTTCCTACGAATACTTGTGTAGACGCTTACTCGGACGGGTGTGTACTAGGGGCGGAGTATGGAATACACCGGGCTTCGGCTCTCTAGCCAACTCTGATTTCGAATTCGAAGCTGGCCTTATCGCTAGTCCGCATAAGCAAATACGTATAAGTACCTTCCGTGCCGCACGGCGCCTGCGTTATGTTCGGCAGGCATGCTGCGCTCGTCTTCGCGGCAAACTTTGTAGCACGTCATGAACCACACGGATCGCGTGGTCCATTGGGTTCTGAGCAGCCTCGAACTCGAGACCACCCTCTTTCACTTAGGGCAGTATTGTGGCAACTGGCGCGCCTCGGTTGCTGGACGCTTGCGTGCAGGGTTTYATCTGGTGCTGCATGGCGACTGCTGGTTGCACCTGCCCGGCGATATGGCCCCCGTGCAGCTGCGGGCAGGCGATGCAGTGTTTTTCCTACGCGACGTGCCACACCATCTGGGGCCACACGCCGAGCCGCAGGCCTGCGTGGCAGACAGCGAGATGTTGTCATTGGATGCGCTCTTGCCGCCATCGCTGTCCTCGACCGGACTCGCCTGCGGCTTCTTCGATTTCCGCCCCGGCCTGAGCGAGGTGCTGCTGGCACCGTTCCCCGACTACTTGGTATTACGAGGCGAGGGCGGCGAGCGTGACGATGCCGATGACGGATTGGCTGCCACCCGCGCCTTGTTTGATCTGATCCTCGCCGAGGCACGGCGTGGCGGCAGCGAGCCTTCGCCGCTGATCGCGCGGCTGATCGATCTGCTGTTCTTTTATGTGGTGCGCCACCTCGCCGCGCGCGACGACGTGGCGCAGGGGCTGTGGCCGCTGTTGCGCAGCGCTGAGTTCTCGGGCCTGATGCTGGCGCTGATCCGGCATCCTGAACGGGCGTGGACGGTGGAGGCCATGGCGGCGTTGGTGCATATGTCCCGCGCCACCTTCTGCAAACGCTTTGTCGAGGCTAGCGGGCAGTCGCCGGCTGCCTTCCTGCTGTTGCTGCGGATGAAAGTGGCCGAGCAGCTGTTGGGCAGCCGATGCAGCATCGCCCAGGCGGCCGAGCGTGTTGGTTATCGCTCGGAGGCGGCCTTCGCGCGCGCTTTCAAGAAGGTAACCGGCTTGCAGCCGGGAGCCATGCGGCGACAGGGGCAGCGGCTGTCGCTGTCGTAGCACTCCCCCTGGGCGGGCATGGCGCACCGGCCAGCGAAACGCAGACGAAATGGCAGGGAATCGCGACGCTCGCGCATGGCGCCTGGCAGCCACTCGTCGCAAAATCGGCTGGTGTTCCACCTAATCCCAACGTGACGCCATGAACCGTATCCCGCTGCAATCCGCCGAGACCGCCCCCGAAGCCAGCCGCCCTCTGGTGGCGCGCGCCATCGCCAACAACGGCTACCTGCCCAACCTGATCGCCGCACTGTCCAACGCGCCGGCGGCGCTGGAGGCCTACCTGACCGTGTCGGAGATCAATAGCCGCGGCTCACTGACACTGGCCGAGCGAGAGGTGGTGCAGCTCACCGCTGCCACCACGCATGGCTGCGGCTTCTGCGTGGCCGGCCATACGGCAATCGCGGTGAAGAAGGCCAAGCTGGATGCTGACACGGTGGGCGCATTGCGCGCCCAGGCCGCGTTGCCCGAAGCCCGGCTGGAGGCACTGGCCGACTTCACCCGCGCCGTGATCAGCATGCGCGGCGCGGTGCCGCAGGACGCGTTCGATGCCTTCCTGGCAGCAGGCTTCACCGCGGCGCAGACACTGGATGTGGTGCTGGGCGTGAGCCTGGCCACGCTGTGCAACTTCGGCAACAGCCTGGCGCAGACACCCTTGAACCCCGAGTTGGAAGCGTACCGGTGGACACCTGCCGCGGCCTGACGTCACTGAATCGCAGAGGAACGCCGATGACTTTCTCCACATTCTCAAGCGTGCTGCCGCCGGATCTGGCGCAATGGCTGGCCGCCCATGCCGACGGGCTGGACAACGGCACCGTCGACCCGGGCGAGGTACTGCCACGCCTGGCTCAGGCCGGCCTATTCGGCGTCGGCGTGCCGCAGATCCTGGGCGGCAATGGTGGCACCCTCTCGGATGCTGTCGAGGCAGTGGCGGCAGTGGCCGAGTATTCGCAGACGGCGGCATTCGTGTTGTGGGGCCAGCGCGCTTTCGTCGAATACCTGCTGCAGACACCCAACCGCGCACTGGCGCAGCGCTGCCTGCGCGCGCTGCTGGATGGCCGCCTTGCCGGCGCCACCGGGCTATCCAATGCCATGAAGTTCCTTGGCGGCATCGAATCGCTACAGGTGACCGCGCGCGGCGGCGAGGCGGGCAACGTCTGGCTGATCGATGGCGTGGTGCCTTGGGCCACCAATCTGCATCCCGCGGGCTTTGCGGTGGCAGTGACTGCGGCCAGCGCATCCGGCGGATGTGCCGCCGTCTATGCCATTCCTTCGGGCCTGCCGGGTGTGGCGCGCAGCGAAGACCTGGACCTGATCGGCCTGCGCAGCAGTCATACCGCGTCGGTGCGCTTCGACGGCGTCGCACTGGATGCCGGCTGGTTGCTGCATGAAGACGCGCACCAGTTCTTGCCGCGTGTACGGCCGGCCTTCCTGGGCCTGCAGTGCGGCCTGGCGATCGGTCTGGCCCGGCGCGGCATTGCGGCGGCACGCGACGGTGTCGAAAGCGGTCGTTCCGTACTGGATGAAGAACTCGATGCGCTTGCCGCCGCGCTCGTCGGCGAGACACGCACGCTGCATGATGGACTGGGAGTCGGCGACTTCCTCGCTGCTCCCCGCACGCTGTTTGGCATCCGTATTCGCCTGGTGGAGCTGGCCGCGTCGGCGATGCAACTGGAGTTGCAAGCGCGCGGCGGTGCAGCCTACCTGCACGCGCGTACCAATGGCTTTGCGCGGCGCTGGCGCGAGGCGGCGTTCCTGCCCATCGTCACGCCCAGCCTGGTGCAACTGAAGACCGAGCTGGCGAGGCAAGCGGTGCTAGGCCCCCGGGTGGCGGCATGAGCGGAGCGCTGCTGGAAGGGCAGGGCCTGACGCTGGTCTACGGCAGCGGCGCGGCGTCGCGCACGGTGCTGCGTGGGGTGGACCTGCGGCTGGCAGCCGGCGAGGTGGTGTCGGTGATCGGCCCAAGCGGCGCCGGCAAGTCCAGTGTGCTGCGCCTGTTGGCCGGCCTGCAGCCGGCCACGCGAGGCTGGGTGCGCATGCAGGGGGAGGTGCTGGACGCACCGCATCCACGCATTGCCGTGGCATTCCAGGATGCCTGCCTGCTGCCATGGCTTTCCGTGGCGCGCAACGTGGGGTTCGGCCTGGACTTTCGGCATCAGCCAGCCTTGGCGTGCGCAGGGCGTCATCAGCGTGTGGCGCGCACATTGGCTGCCGTCGGGCTGAGCCATGCGCAGCACCTCTTTCCCGCGCAATTGTCCGGCGGCATGGCGCAGCGGGTGGCCCTGGCGCGCTGTCTGGCGCGCCAACCGCTGGCACTGCTGCTCGACGAACCTTTCGGCGCGCTGGACGAGATCACGCGCTCCGACATGCAGGCGCTGCTGCTGCGCATGGTACGCGAGTACGGCCCGGCGACGCTACTGATCACCCACGACATTGACGAGGCGCTGCTGTTGTCCGACCGCATCGTCCTATTGGGGGCCGCGCCCGGCGAGCCGGCCAGCGTGCTGCGCGAATGGCGCATCGCGTTGCCCCATCCGCGGGAGGCGGAGGTCGAGGCCCTGGGTGCCCTACGCGTGGAGATCGTACGGGCACTGCGCAGCCTGCTGCGGCCCGGCGGCAGGACTTCCACCGCGTTGGCAGCGCATCCAGCGCCGCAGCACCAGACCGCCACCATTTGAGGCAGCGCGACACACACCACGAAACACCAAGACGAGGTCAACGATGTGCCAGGTTCCGATGTCCCGGCGCGAGCTGCTGAAGCTCTCCGCGCTTTTTACCGCTGGCGGTGCTCTGCCGCTGCTCAATGCACTGAACGCACGCGCGGCCAGCGAGCCGGATGCACCTGTGCGCATCGGCTACCTGCCGATTACCGATGCTACGCCACTGCTGGTGGCGCACAACAATGGCTATTTCGACAAGGAAGGCATTCAAGCCGAGAAGCCCACGCTGCTGCGCAGCTGGGCACAGTTGGTGGAGGCCTTCATTTCCGGCCAGGTCAATGTGGTGCATCTGCTGTCGCCGATGACCGTCTGGGCGCGCTTTGGCAGCCAGGTTCCCGCCAAGGTGGTGGCGTGGAATCACGTCGGAGGCTCCGGGTTGACGGTGGCGCCGCAGGTCGGATCGCTGCGCGACCTGGGTGGCAAGACGGTAGCGATCCCGTTCTGGTATTCGATTCACAACGTCGTGCTGCAGACGATGCTGAAGAAGGACGGCCTGGTGCCGGTGAGCCGCAAGAGCGGGGCGCTGGCGTCCAATGAGGTCAACTTGGTGGTGATGGCGCCATCCGATATGCCGCCCGCGTTGGCCTCACGCCAGATCGAGGGCTATATCGTAGCCGAGCCGTTCAACGCCGCAGCGGAGACGATGAAGATCGGCAAGATACTGYGCTTCACTGGCGACGTGTGGCGCAATCATGCCTGCTGCGTGGTGTTCATGCACCAGCAGGATCTGGAGCGGCGCCCGGTGTGGGCGCAGAAGGTTGTCAATGCCATTGTCAAGGCGCAGCGCTGGACTCAGGACAACCGCGCCGAGGCGGCMGCGCTCCTGTCCAAGGATGGCGCCAACCGCTACACGCCACACACGCTGGACGCGTTGCGCCGGGTGCTGGTTCCCGATGCGGGCGAGCGTGCCCGCTATCTGGCCAGCGGCGCCATTCATCATGCCGACTGGAACGACAAGCGCATCGATTTCCAGCCCTATCCCTACCCCAGTTACACGGAAGAACTCGTGCGCCGGCTCAAGGGCACGCTGATCGAGGGCAATAGTGCCTTCCTGGCCGGGCTGGAGCCGCAGCGCGCCGCGCGTGAGCTGGTGGACGATCGCTTCGTGCGCCGCAGCCTGGCCGAGGTGGGTGGGCTCAAGGCCTTCGGCTTCGGCGAGGGCTTCTTGCGGCAGGAGGAGATTGCAGCGTGAACGAGCCTGCCAACGATGCCTGGTCCGCCAGCGGCATGATGCGCTCGGTGGCGGCGCGGCTGTGGCCGGGACTGGCCGGCCTGGCGGTGCTGCTCCTGCTGTGGTGGCTGACCACTGGTGCCGGGCAGGCACAAGGGCTGGCCACGCGCTTCACGCCGGGCGCCACGTTGGCCAGCGTGGCGGAACTACTGTGCCAGCCCGATTTTGCCCAGAATACGTTGGTGAGCCTGCGGCGCGTGTTGCTGGGACTGGGGATGGCACTTGCCGTGGGCGTGCCGCTGGGCTTGCTGGTTGGCGGAGCGGCGCTGGTGGATGCCGCCGTGTCGCCGGCATTCCAGTTCCTGCGCATGATCTCGCCGCTATCCTGGATGCCCGTGGTCGTGATGGTGCTGGGCGTGGGCGACCGCCCGGTGCTGTTCCTGCTGGCCTTCGCCGGAGTCTGGCCCATTCTGCTCAATACCGCCGCCGGGGTGCGCAACCTTGACCCCCGCTGGATCACGCTCGCCCGCAGCCTGGCCGCCACGCGCTGGGAGATGCTGATGCGGGTGGTGCTACCGGGCGTAGTGGGCAGCGTGTTGACCGGGCTGCGGCTGTCGATCGGCGTCGTATGGATTGTGCTGGTGCCGGCTGAAATGCTGGGGGTGAATGCCGGCCTGGGCTACTTCATCCTTGATACGCGCGATCGGCTGGCGTACTCGGAGTTGCTTGCCACCGTGCTGATGATCGGGCTGCTGGGTTTCCTACTCGATAGCTGCGCGCGCTGGCTGCAGCGTTGGTGGGCTCCTGCATAGCAGACCAGTGCGGGGCGGGGGAGGAGCCCCGCTGCCTCGTGGTGGCCGCCATCTCAATCAGTGACAGATCAACTATCAAGGGGCGCCAGGAAATCCTCGCGCAGCCGGGGAAGGTGCGCAAGCTAGCGCTCCGGTGGCTTCCCTCGGGCTCGGGTTGCTAGGCACATCCTGTACGGACCCGTGCTCGCAGCACATCCGCTTCGATGATGGTCACTTGTCCCGAGCCATGCGCCTATCGAATAAGATGCACGGGAGCGTGCCGAATATCCTCTGTGAGTGTTCGGTGGGGGCATGTTCTCCACTACCCTTTAGGAAGATCATTCAGTATCGACGGGCTGCGACGCCCCCGATCATTTTCCTATGAGATCCCGATCGGTACCACCCAGATGGAGTCGTTTCTATATCCTGGATGCGAAGAACCGGCCTGTCCAGGTGTTGGACCAGGGCGAGTGGTCGCGCTGGATGGCTGAAAACGAACTGATCTTCCGCCGCACGCTGTTGGAAGACTGCGGCGTCGTGGTCACCACCCGCTTCCGCGGAGTGTCTGAGCGAGCACATAGGGACACGCCACTGTTCGTGACTCGTGTTGTCGGGAAGGTGGCGGACGAAAACGAGAGCTATGGAGCCTGCACGCTTGATGAGGCGTTGGAGCAACATGAATTGCTTGTGCAGAAACTCATTCGCGCTGCGCTAGATTGAGCCAGGATTTGAGCCCGCGCGACGGTGTTCGCAATCCATATCCGCTCTCAAGGGATGCAATTAATCACTTGCGGTGATAATCAAGCAAATTTGACCCGCTGGCAGGAGGGCGGGGCCGCCTTAACGGGTCCATCCGATTCGGTGCTGATACTGTGGCGCAGCGAAGGGACCAATCCGTCCGCTGCAGAGCAATTTTAATCACTGGCAGCATAAGCCAGCTGTACCCCAGGGGCGCTGCTTGCCTCGCTCCCTGACTGCGACAGAGCCCTCATCGTCGGAAAGCCAAAAAAGTGACGAGCCAGTCCAGCTTATGACAAAATAAATGCCCCCTGGTCACACCGGAAATGACGTTGCGGTCCGGACGTCGACGCACCCTTGAGTCATATTTCTGGCACGGTTCCCATTTCGCTGGTCAACGGCTTCCTGTCGGGTGCCGATCCCGCCGCCATTGAGCGGCTGGCGGAGTGCTCTGGCATCCCCCACGGCTTGCTGCGCCGCCCTGGCTCCCGCGTGACCGAGGAGCAGTTCTCCACGCTATATCGCCTGCTCGCGACCGAACTGGACGACGAAATGCCGGGCATCTTCAGCCGCCCCTTGCGCAACGGCACGCTGAAATACCTTTGCCTGAGCCTGCTCGACGCCCCGCGGCTGGAAGTCGCGCTGCACCGGTTCGGCCAGTTCTTCCACCTGATCCTGGATGATTTCCGGCTGGATTCGGGCCGCGACGGCGAAGGCGCCTGGGTTGCCATGGTGGTGGATCCGGCGGGCCCCAGCGTGACCGAACTCGGTCGCGAACTTATCATGAAGCTGGTGCACGGCATCGCGTCATGGCTGGTTGGGAAGCGGATCCCGCTGATCGCGGCGGAGTTCGATTTTGCGCGTCCCGCGCACGCAACGGACTACCTCTTTCTCTTTCCGGGGCCGGTTCAGTTCGGTAGCGCACAGACACGCATGCGTTTCGAGGCGGCCTACCTGGATATGCCCGTGCGGCAACGCAAGGCCGACCTGCAGAGATTCCTGGCGCGCGCCCCGGAAGATTGGATCTTCGTCTCCTTTGCCGACCAGATGGTTTGCCACCGGGTCAGGCAATTCCTCGCCGATTGCCTTCCCGCCATGCCGACGCTGGAAGTGGTTGCCCAGGACCTGCACTATTCCGTGC
>NZ_JBFTSF010000036.1:0-36459 GCF_056399905.1 Cupriavidus sp. 01L46 | reverse complement strand
CTCACCCAGCGGGATGATGCCGGCCTTCTCCAGGTGCGCGCGGAATTCCGGCTCGGCGATGATCTTCTTTGCCTCGGCGCCAATCTTGTCCACGATCTCGGGCGGCATCTTCGATGGGCCGACCAGGCCGTTCCACGTATCCACCTGGTGGCCGGGATAGCTCTCGGCGATGGTGGGCAGCGACGGCAGCTGCGCCAGGCGCTTGTCGCTGGACACGGCGAGCAGGCTGAGCTTGCCGGTGCCCGCATACGGCATCACCTCGGACACGCTGGCGCTGTACAGGTCGATCTGGCCGGCCAGCACATCGGCCAGCGCGGGCGCGCCGCCGCGGTACGGCACCATGGTGGCCTGCACGCCGGCGCGGCTCAGGAACAGCAGCGCGGAGAGCTGGGTCAGGCCGCCGTTGCCGGCGTGGCCCACGTTCAGCTTGCCGGGGTTTTCCTTGCCATAGCGCACCAGGTCCGCCACCGTCTTGAAGTTGTGCCGAGTGCTGGCGGCGAGGATGAAGGGGTTGCCGCCGACGTTGACGATGGGCACGAAGTCCCGCACCGGGTCGTAGCGGATCTTGTTGGTCATCGGGGCGGTGACGATCTGCGTCATCGTCGACATGAACAGCACATAACCATCGGCCGGTGCGCGCGCGACATACTCCGCCGCGATCAGGCCGCCCGCGCCGCCGCGGTTGTCCACCACGAAAGGCTTGCCAAAGATCCTGCCCAGGCGCTCCGCCAGCAAGCGCGCAATCATGTMGGTATTGCCGCCAGGGGCGAACGGCACCACGATGGTGACCGGACGCGCGGGCCAGGGCTCCTGCGCGTGGACCAGCGCGGGCAGCGCAGCCGCGAAGGCCAGTGCCAGGCTTGCGGCAAGGCGGCCGCCGAGTTTGCCTGCGATGCCTCCGCACGCCTTTGCCGTGCTGGCGGCTTGCGCGGGCAGCGCGCCCGCGGCCCGTTGCGTCCATGCGCAGTGGACGCTGTGTGTCTTCATCATGGGTCTCCTCCGTGGTGATTGCCGGCGTTCTTCGCGGGGGGAAGCGCCGCGCGGATTGTTTTCGGAAATCTACTCGATGCGGCAGGCCTGCCCAAACGCGAGGCGGGGCAGCCGTGGAAACAGGCGGGCGGGGTCGCCGCAGCCGAGGTTGCACAGGAAGTTGACGCGCCAGCGGCCATCGGGGAAGAACGCCTGGTTGACGGCGCCGGCGTCGAAGCCCGAGAGCGGCCCGCAGTCCAGCCCCAGCGCGCGGGCGGCCAGGATCAGGTAGCCGCCCTGCATGGAGCCGTTGCGCATCGCTGTCTCCTGCGACAACGATGCGTTGGCGGCGAACATCTCGTACATCGCCGGGCGGTGTGGGAACAGGGTCYCGGCCAGCGCATGAAACTGCGTGTCGTAGGCGACGATAGCGGTGACCGGTGCTTGCATGACCTTGTCCACATTGGCGGGAGCGAGCGCCGGCAAGAGCTTGGCCTTGGCCTCGGGCGAGCGCACGAACACCAGCCGCATCGGGCAGCAGTTGGCGCTGGTCGGGCCTTGCCGCACGAGCGTGTACAGGCGCTCCAGCGTGGCGTCGTCGATGTTGCCCTCGAGCCATCCGTTGTGGCTGCGGGCCGCCATGAACAGGGTGTCGAGCGTGGCGGTGTCGATCATGTGGCCTCCTCGTCGCGCCATGCGGTGGCGGTGATCTCCACGCGCATGTCGGGGTGGGGCAGCGCGGCCACCGCCAGGCATGTGCGCGTGGGCACGGCCGCGGGGAAGTGGCGCGCGTAGGCGGCGTTGAAGATCTCGTAGTCGGCCATGTCGATGAGGTAGCAGGTCATGGCCACGCAATCGGCCAGGCCCATGCCTTCGCTGGCGAGCGCGCGCTCGATCTTGCCCAGCACGCAATCGGTCTGCGCGGCAACGTCGTACACGCGCGTGCCGTCGGCGGCCATGCTGACGCCGGCGCAGCCATCGGCCGTGCGTGCGCTCATGCCGCTGACATGCACATGCCGCCCGGCCCGGCGGCTCGCCGCGTAGCGCGCCAGCGGTGGCGGGTCCTGCCGCACCGGCGCGTTCATGCCGGCTGCGCCAGGCCGCGCAGGGCCGGCATGGCGGTGGCCATGGCTTGCGCGAGCTGCAGGGCGGCATCGGCCGCGAGCGGCACCAGCGGCGGGCGCACCTGGCGCCAGCCCGTATCGCTCGCCAGCAGCGACAAGGTGTGCTTGACGGCAGCCACCATGGGGAAGCGCTCCGCGGTCTTGCGCACCGCGGTGATGCTGTCGTTCAGGCGCGCGGCCTCGGTCACCGAGCCATAGGCCAGCGCGATATCGCGCGCGTTGATGTTGTTGGTGGCGGAGATGCAGCCGGCGGCGCCCAGCGCCAGGCTGCGCAGCATCAGGATTTCCGAAGCGGGGAAGATCGACAGCGTGGGGAAGCGCTCCAGCATCGCCACCACGTTGTCCCAGTCGCCGCTGCTGTCCTTCACGCCGGCGATATGCGCGGGGAAAGCCGCCACCAGCCGCTCGATCAACGGCAAGGTGATGGGCACGCCCGACATGGCGGGGATGTGATACAGCACGACGCGCAGCGCGGGATCGTCCACGCGCTGGATCAGCTCGCGGTAGTAGGCGAACACGCCGTCCTCCTGCACGCTCTTGAAGAAGAACGGCGGCAGCACCAGCACGCCCGCGCAGCCGCGGTCGATGGCATGGCGGGTCAGCGCCACGGCGTCTCCAATGGCGCAGCAGCCGGTGCCGACCAGCACGCGCTCACCGGGGATGCCGGCGTCGATCACGGCGTCGACCAGCGCCATGCGCTCCTCGAAGGTCTCCGAGCAGGCTTCGCTATTGGTGCCGGAAATCGCCACGCCCGCGCCGTCGGCCACAAGGCGCTGGCAGTGCGCGACGAAAGCCGGCAGGTTGATCGAGAGATCGTCATTGAAGGGCGTGACCACAGGCGCGAACACGCCGCGCAGTTTGTCTGCTGCCATGGGAAAGTCTCCTGTCTTGCTGTTTGTTGTTTCTGTTTGTTATTTCGAGGCGGCGCGGTGCGTGACGACGGATTCGATGAAGCCGCTCAGCGCGTCGGCCAGCGCGGTATCGGCGCTGCCGAGATGCGCCACCACGGACGTATGGTTGTGGTGCGGCACCTGGACCACGCGCGGCGCGCGCCGCTGCGCCTTGGCGACGCGCGCGGCGTACTGCAAGGCGTAGAGGTCGAGGTAGGGATTCTCATGCTCGGCGAATACCACCATCAGCGGCGCCGTCAGCCGCTGCGCAAACGCCATCGGCGCGCGTTGCTGCTGCTGCGCGCTGTCCGCGCCGTAGTAGGCGACGACGCCGCCGGCGTTGGGGTTGTCCGGCAACGTGTCGGCCTGCAGGCGCGCGCTGACCAGCACCGCGCCAGCCACGCCCGCGGCCTCGCCATCGAACAGCGGATCGCTCAATGCGCTGGCCACGTGGCTGCCGCCGGCCGAATGGCCGATGAGCACGATGCGGCGCGCGTCGCCGCCGTAGGCGTCCACCGATGCGCGCAGCCATGCCAGCGCCGCCACCACATCCTGCGCGCCGGCCGGATAGGGCGCCTGCGGCGCAAGCCGGTATTCCAGGTTCACGCCGACATAGCCTAGGCGCGCGAACAGGCGCGGCACGTTGGCGTAGATGTAGGGGCTGGCGTCCTTGTTGCCGCGCAGGAAGGCGCCGCCGTGCACGAACACCACCACGGGCAGCGCGCTGGCCGGCGTGGCATCGGGCGGCAGGTAAAGATCGAGCTGCTGGCGTGGATCGCTGCCATAGGCCAGGCCCGCCACGCGCTGCATGCCGTCGGCGGGCAGCGCTGCGTGGACAGCGTCATAGATCTCGCAGACCTGCTTGCGGTTGCCCTGGATGTMGCGCGCCCAGTCATGCCCCAGCGCGCGCATGGCGTCGCGCTGCGCGGGCGAGAGGCCTGGCAGGGCCTGGTCACTCAGCGGGCTCGTCGGACCCGCCGGGCTGGCACCCTGGCTCACGGCGCGTCTGCGGCTTGCGGGTCCGCGGGCTGGTCTTCGTCCTTGGCCGGTTGCTTGCCATGCTTGGCGGCGAGCATGGCGGCGGGCGGGGTCACCACGAAGTGCGCAAGGCGATGGCGATCGAAAGATTCGAGGTTGCGTTCCCAGGTCTGCGGCTCGTGCGCGGTGCCGGTGGCGATGCGCTCCATGTCGGTGTAGATCTCGACGTTGTTGCCGTCCGGGTCCTTGAACACCAGGAACCAGTTGCCGCCCGGCCCGTGCTGGCCGATGCCGCGCTCGATCACCACGCCGTGGCTGCGCGCCACGTCCACCGCGCGTTTCATCTCGTCCAGGGACTCCACGTAGTAGGAGAAATGCTCCAGGCCGGGGCGCGTGTAGCGCGGCAGGTCGTCGCGCTCGGCGCTGTCCTCGGGCAGGCGCGAGAGCGCCAGGTCGTGGTGGTCCTCGCCGGCGCGCAGGAAGACCATCTGGTCGGCGATGCGGTCCGAGACCTTGAGGCCCATCACTTCCGTATAGAAGCGGGTGGATTGTTCAAGGTCGCGCACCATCAGCACCAGGTGGCCCAGCTTGCGGGTACGTATCGGGTTCATGCCAGTCTCCTCCAGGTCGCCGTGGCGATGCGTGTGGGCGCAGTGTGCCTGCGCCGCCCGCGCATTGCCACGGCGGTCGTGTTCAACGCGCCGCCAGCGCCTCTAGCGCCACCGCGTTCTCGATCGAGCCAATGCCTTCGACCCAGGCCACCATGTTGTCGCCGGGTTTCAGGAACACGCCGCGTCCCATGCCGACGCCATCCGGCGTGCCGGTGGCGATCAGGTCACCCGGCTGCAGCGTCAGGATGCGCGACAGGTAGGCGATCTGCTCGGCCACCGAGAAGATCATCTGCGAGGTATTGCCATCCTGCATGGTTTCGCCGTTCACGCTCAGCGACATGCGCAGGTTCTGCGGGTCGGCGATGCAGCCCGCCGGCACCACCCACGGGCCCATGGGGCCGAAGGTGTCGAAGCTCTTGCCGCGGAACCAGTCGTGGGTGAAGGGATAGTCGGTGCGGCGGTTGAGGTCGCGCGCGCTGATGTCGTTGAAGACGGTATAGCCGGCGATGACCGATAGCGCGTCTTCCACCGATACGTGGCGGCAGCGCTGGCCGATCACCACGCCAAGCTCCACTTCCCAGTCGAGCTTGGTGGTTTCCGGCGGCATCAGCACGGTCGCGCCGGTGGGGATCACGCTGGTTTCCGCCTTCATGAAGGCATAAGGCTGGCTCTCGCTGCGCACCGCCAGCTTGGTGCCCATCTCATCGGCGTGGTCGTAGAAGTTCGACGCCACGCCRAAGATGCGGCCCGGCTGGTAGGGCACGGCGTAGGTGGCGGCCGCATCCACCGCGGCGAGCTTGCCGCTGGTTGCCAGTCGGGCCGCGCGGCCGGCCATGTCGGCCAGCAACGGAGCGTGTCGCGCCCACTGCGCAAACACCTGGTTCATGTCGCCGGGCAGGCTGGCGGGATCGAGTCCGCAAGCGCGTCCGAGCGCGGCCAGGTCGTACAGGGTATCTGCGACTACCAGGCCGGCGCGCTTGGCGCCGGCGAGTTCATAGGTTGCGAGGCTGTGCCAGTTCACCTTGTCTCCTTGTCATTTGTGTTCAGGATGGCGGAATGCACCGCCTTTTATTGCTATGCATTTCGATCTATGTGAATACTTTAAGTGTTGCGTGTATACACGTCAACGCCTTCGTGATAATTTTGTTCAACACCGCTTCCAGGCGGATTCGAAGACGGAGGAGAAGAGAAGATGGCTAGCGGATTGCATGGTGAACAACAGGCACTGGAGCAGGTACTGGTGTTGACGCGACTGGCGCTGGACGCCGCCTGGCTGGCGGCGCAGGCCCCGCGCTATCGCTTCATGGCGTGGAACGAAGCCGGCGACGGCGCCCGTGCCAGCGCGCGCGCCGTGCTGACCAATGGCTCGACCGGCTTGTCGGCCGCGGAGCTGGTGGCGCTGCCGGCGCTGGAGCTGGTGGCGAGTTTCGGTGCTGGCTACGAGAACATCKACCTGGCCGCCGCAAGGGCGCGCGGCGTGCGCGTGTGCCATGCCCCCGACACCAACAGCCAGGTGGTGGCCGACCACGCGCTTACGCTGATGCTGGCGCTGTCGCGCGGGATTGCCGTGCTCGATCGCGGCGTCAAGTCAGGCCAGTGGGAAAGCCTGCGCGCGCCGCGCCCGGGCGTGCGCGGCAAGACGCTGGGCATCGTCGGGCTGGGCAATATCGGCGGCAAGCTGGCCGTGCTGGCGCAGGCCATGGGCATGCAGGTGGCCTACCTGCGGCGCAGCGCCCCGGCCGCAGCGCACTACACGCCGTATGCCGATCCGATTGCGCTGGCGGCCGCAAGCGATGTGCTCGCGCTGACCTGTCCGGGCGGCGCGGCCACGCATCATCTGGTTGACGCGGCGGTGCTGCGCGCGCTGGGGCCGCGCGGCCTGCTGGTGAACGTGGCGCGCGGCAGCGTGGTGGATACGCTAGCGCTGGTCGAGGCGCTGGCGCGCGGGGAGATCGCCGGTGCCGCGCTCGACGTCATCGAGACGGAACCATCGGTGCCGGCGGCCTTGCACGAGATGGACCAGGTCATTCTGACGCCGCACCTGGCCGGCCGCTCCCCGGAAACACGAGTGGCGCAGCACACGGCGCTGGCGGGCAATCTCGATGGCTGGTTCCTGCAAGGCGAGCCGATGCATCCGGTGGCGTTGCCAGCCTGAGCGCGTCCCCGCGGCGCGGGGACGCAAACGTTGCGGCGAGGCGCCTACAGGCCTTCGCGATCCGCGTTGAGGTCCGGGTTGCGCAGCGCCGGGCCGGCGCCGCCGCCGCTGCCTTCCTTGGAAGCGCCGCCCCAGCCGTGATCGGTCAGGTCGATGATGATGTCATGCGGGTCGCGGTACTTCACCTCGTAGAAGATGTTGCCCTTGACCGGCACTTCGCCCATGTAATAGCGGCCACCCGCTTCTTCCACGGTCTTGCGCGCCTCGGCGATGTCGTCGACCCACACGCCGATGTGGTGCAGGCCGACGAAGTCCTTGCCGCGCTCTTCCCCGGCAGCCTCGTCGCTTTTGTAGTTCAACAGCGCAATGCTCATGGTCCCGTCCGTCAGGTAGACCCCGCGCGCCAGCGACGAGTCGGTCTCGCCGACTTTGCGAAAGCCGAATGCCTTTTGGTAGAACTCGGCCGCGGCCCAGGGATCGGGGACGGACAGGGCAATGTGGCGCAGTTTGCTGGTCATGTTTGTGCTCCTCGTTTGGCGATGGATTATCGGCACGGCGTAATTGCCGCTGGCCAATATGTATACACTCAATGCAAAGTGTATTCAATAGAAGTTGTGGGGAACATTTTTGGCGCTGCTTGATGAGGTGAAGGGCGCGCCGCGTATAATTGCGCCCATATCCGGGGCAATGGCTGCTTTGCGATGCCCCGAACCGGGGGCTCGCCATGCCGAACGCTTCGATCAAGGACAAGGACACAAGGACAACAGTGACCACCATTGCCGCCCAAATCAGCCAGAAGCTTGCCGATGAAATCATCGCCGGCACCTTGCCGCCCGGCGAGAGGCTCGAGGAACCCGCGCTGGCGGAGCGCTTCCAGGTGTCGCGCACGCCGGTGCGCGAGGCGCTGCGCCTGCTGGACGCGCGCGGGCTGATCGAGCTGGTGCCGCGGCGCGGCGGCGTGGTGGCCAATGTGGGCGCCGGGCAGCTGGCCGACATGCTGGAGGCGCTGTGCGAGCTGGAGTCGCTGTGCTGCCGCATCGCCACGCAGCGCATGAGCGCCATGCAGCGCCGCCAGCTGGAGCTGCTGCACGAGCAGACCGAGGCCGTGGGCGAGCGCCGCGATGCGCAGGCGTACCTGGAGCTCAACCACCGCTTCCACCAGCTGATCTGCCAGGGCACGCAGAACGAGACGCTGATGGCTGCGGTCGAGAACCTGCGCGACCGGCTGGCGCCGTTCCGTGCCGCGCAGTCCGGCGTGGAGCGCCGCTTCGAGACCTCGCACCGGGAGCACCAGAAGATTGTCGAGGCGATTCTCGCGGGCCAGCCGGAGGAAGCCTACCTGGCGATGCGCAGCCACACGACGCGCCTCACGCTCAACGTGATGGAGCTGATCGAGGCGCAGCGCGCCGGCGGTGCGGCCAAGCGCGACTAGTCGCATCCAGGTCAGCACCAAAGGCAGCAGAAAGGGCGCACCGTATCGTGCGCCCTTTCTTTATGCAAACGGCCGTGCGCGGCCTTGTTTCAGAACTTATGCGTGATCCCCAGCCCCACGCCGGTGGCGGAGTCGCCCGGTTTCAGGCCGGGCACAGAATTGCCGGAGAGGTTGTAGCGCGCCGTCGCGTGGTTCACCAGGCGCGTCCATGCCGCCCATAGTTCGGTCCGCTTCGACAGCGTGTACCCGTAGCCCAGCGAAACCTGCCAGGCGCCGGAATCCGTGCCCGGCAGGCCGATGCCGCCCACCGCCGCCGTGCTGCTTCCGTGGGCGTTGCCGCCCGCGGTGTACGACGCGCGGAACTCATGCGCGCCGATGGCATGCGTGGCCGCTACCTGCCACGCATCGCGCCGCACCGATTGGCCCGGCGCCGGTTCGTAGGAGAGCCGTTCGTAGGCGCCGCGCAGCTTGGTGCCGCCAAAGGCGTACACCACGCCGAGCCGGTCCGCGTGGTCGCGCGAGCCGTTATAGAAGTAGTCGCCGTGATACTCATGCCCCCACGCCACGTACCAGCTCTTGTCCTCATAGGACAGCAGGCCGGACCAGGCGATCGGGTTGGTGGTGGGGGTGCGGTCCTCGGGCATCGACAGGGCCAGCCGTGCGGAGACGCCGCCCCAGTGCGGCGTGCTGTATTGCACCAGGTTTTTCTGGCGGCGGTCGAACGACTCCGGCGCGGCGCCGTTGGCGCCTGTGGTGAAGCCGTTGCCCATGATGGAGTTCGAGGCAAAGATGCCCGCGGTGAACGGGTCTACCTTGTACACGGAGACAAAGCGCAGCGGCATTTCCCACTGCCCCATCAGGATCTGGCCCCACGGGCTGCGCAAGCCTACGCCGGTATTGCGGTCGCCGATCTGCGACGTGCCGGTGCCATCCATGCGCAGGTTGGTCTCGATCTGGAAGAAGGCCTCCAGCCCGCCGCCAAGCGACTCGCGGCCACGAAAGCCCAGCACTGACAGATCGTTCGACAGGCGCGACACCGAAGCGGTACGGCCGTTGCCCGAGAGCCGCACCTGTTCCACGTTTTCCTTGATGAAGCCGTAAATCTGCACGCTGTCGCTCTGTGMCCGGGCGAGTTCGGGAAAAGCACCGGCAAGGGCAGCCAGCGCGGGCAGGGCGGCAAAGCGAGAGATGGCGCGCGCGGCGCGCCGGCCAGGGCAGGGCGTGGTCATGGTGTCTCCTTATTGTTGAAGTACAAATACTATCTGTTTGTAAACATACTGTAATATGTGTATACACTTAGTGATAAGTGAGTGCAAAAGAGAAAAAAGTGTGTGGTGAGGCGCATTGTTTGTGCGTGGCGCTATCAATGCGATGACAGCGGCATGGCTGTGGCTGTGGCACGTGGAAAGAGAAAAGAAGGAGAAAGGAGAGGGCGAAGCAGGCAGGGGAGCAAGCCGGCAGATTCGCGCTTGTGCCGGACCCGGGCGAGTGTCATTCGCACTCGCCGGAGCGCGCCGGCGCAACGTGGATTTTTCAGCGTAAACGAGGCTGTTTTCTCATCGCATCGAGGCGGTGCGGAGGCACTCGTTCCGCCGTTTCCGGCCATAAATTAAAGGCATCCCGGAGGCGGAATATTTCATTTTCGCCGCATGCCAGCCCTCTCCATACTGCGGCTGAACACTGCGCAAGAAAGGCCCCGAACAAGCGGGTCGCGCATGACCAGGGCACCGGCAAGAGCCAGCCGGTGCAGCCAGCGCGCATGCACACATGCATACAGGCACTCAGGCAGGTGCAGCGCGACGGCCAACCACAAAAGAGGAAGAGGAGAGGAGAGGAAATGAGAAGAGCTGACAAGGTGTCGTATGCCCGGGCCATGGTGTCCTGCGCGCTGGCAGTGGGGGGCGCGCAAGTCTGTGCCGAGGAGTCCTGGGTCAGGCTGTCAGGCTTCGTCGACATCAGCGTGGAGCGCCTCGCGCAGTCGGGCAAGGGGGGCTCGGTGTACCGCGTGTCCAGCGGCCAATTGAGTTCGTCGCGGATCAACTTCAGCGGGCAGGAAGTGCTCAGCAGCGACCTGAAGGCCATCTTCACCTACGAGCCGCAATTCTCGGCCGATACCGGCACGGCGGCGGCGCAGGCGCKCCAGTCATTCGTCGGGCTGCACAGCAACAAATACGGCGTGCTGACCATGGGCCGCCAGAACACGCCGTCATACTGGATCGCCGGCTATGCCGACCCAAGCTTCTCGGCGGACTACAGCATGGTCAGCAACATGCAGTTCTTCTACGCGGCCTACCGCGTGGACAATGCGATCCAGTACAACACGCCGCGCTTCTACGGGTTCATGGGACGCTTCATGGTGACCACCGGCCTGGAGGACACCACCCGGGCTGGCCGCTACCTCAGTACCGGCATCGAGTACCGCGACGACAAGCTCTACGCGGGCTTCGTCAGCGACCTGCGCTATACGCGCAATATCAACAACGCCGGCAGCGTGCCTTCGGCGCGCGACAACTACGCCTCGCTGGCCTACAAGTTCGGCGATTTCGAGCCGACGCTGGTTTACCACACCTACAACGGCTACTACGCGTATCCGCCTTATGCGGACTTCCAGTCCAAAGGCTGGGATATCCAGATCGGTGCGCGCTACAAGCTCAACCCGTCGAACCGTTTGTACGCCAGCTTCGTCCATCGCAAGGACGACAACAACACCAAGCTGTCGGACGCCAACGGCTTCGTGCTGGGCTACATCTACAGCCTGTCCAAGCGCAGCGAGATCTACGCCACGTACGCTCACGTGCAGCACAAGCATGACAGCCCGATCCGCTACCCGGTCACGTTCTCGGCCTCGCCTACCAGCCAGCAGAACCCGTCCGGCATGGCCATCGGCATTCGCCACGCGTTTTGAGCGCCCGGCCTGGACATGATGCGGCGGTCTTGGTCCGGTGGGTTGCGCCCTGCGATGGGCACCGGCCGCGGCGGGCGAGGGCATTGTTAATAGAAAAGGGAAAAGGAGGAAGCCATGCTTCGAATCAGAACGTTCAGATCAATCCTGGCAACGGGGACAGCTTCAGCGGCCATATGCATGATGGCCTGCGCAAACGCGGACACGGTGCAGGCCACGGCGGCGCCAGGGGCATCCCTAATGCAGGGAGCGCAGGGAGCGCAGGGAACACCAGTAACGCCAGGCACGCCCAATGTTCAGGATCCCCATCTCGCCGCCTGGCTGCGGCTGACGCCCGATCGCTCGCCCGCGCCGCTCAAGCCGGGTGTCGACTACGGGATGGATCCGGCCACCGGACAGTTCGTCTGGCCGAAAGCAACGCCTGAAGTGCACAAGGGGCAGCGCTTCCCCGGTGAAATGACCACATGGGACAAGAAGAGCTTTGCCAAGAACGTGGAGGTTCTGGCCTTCTATCCCGCCGTTGGCTCACCCTTCCATGCCTGGAACAACATCGCCGACTTCGAGGGGCGCCGTTACCTCTACATTCATGACCGGGACTATCTGCGGATCATGGACATCACCGATCCCGCCCATGGCAAGGTGGTCTATTCCAAGGGCGGTGTCTGGGGACCGAAAGGGTCGAGTGAGAATTACGATCCGCGCAACGTCGACGACTACCTGGGTGGCGCGACCATTGCCTGGAGCAAGGCACTGGGCAAGCCGGTGCTCGTCGCGTCATTTGAAATTGGACGCTATGGCCTGATGACTGACAAGACCCAGCAGCCTGACCAGGTCGCGGCGCAGCGTCGCTACAATTCGCTGAAAGGGTTCAAGGTCTTCGCCATGGATGGCCCGCTGCCAAGCCAGTGGCGGCTGCTGGCAACCCGCACCACCGACTACAAGCACCCCGATGCGCCGATCKGGCAACAGCAGGGGTCCGGGTCGCTGGATTCGCCTGAATACCATGGCGGCAAATACATGATCCTGGCGTCGGCGCCGGATGACACGTACGGCCTGACCGAGTATCCCAATTATCTTTACTCGCCCGGCTATCAGGTCTGGGACATGTCCGATCCCGCGAATCCGACCTTTGTTTCCCAGATCTCGGTGCCGGGGCAGATCCTCGGCAACGAAGCCCATGAGCAGGCGTATCTGATGAATCAACGGGCTGGCAACCGTACCTCATGGATGGGGGCGCGCATTCCAATTTTCCTGCCCAAGCCATTGGAGGACGGTGGCAAGATCGGCTTCGGCGCGATGGGTGGCCTCGGTCTCTATGCGTTCGACCTTTCCGACCCGGCAAAGCCGAAGGTGCTCGGCAACGTCAATACGCCGCCCAGCTTTGCCGGTACCGAATACGACAACGCCGATGTCAGCCAATATGCGCGCACGGGCTATGTCCTGACCGGCGGCTATCCGATGAACCGCGATTGCTATGAGCCATACAAGGACATTTTCGTCGTCGACGCACGCGATCCGTCTCACTTGAAGGTGGCCGGCAAACTGCCGCAGCCGAAGGTGCCGGAGGGGGCGGCATTCACGAGCTTCTGTCAGCGTGGCGGCAATTTCGGCCCGAAGCGGGCGAACTCCATCGGCCAGCCCGGCCAATGGCGTCAGGGCATCGTTCCCTATTCTTTCTACAATGCCGGCGTGCAGATTTTTGACGTCAGCCATCCGGAAAAGGCGACGATCGCGGGCTATTTCGTGCCTGCGCTGGCGGACGAGACGGAATTGCCGAATTACACGCTCGGCAAAGGCGTGTTCGCGATCTACACGGAGTACGACCGCAATATCATCTGGGCCTTCACCGAGAACGGTGCCTACGCGCTGTCAACGCCCCTGCTTGGCAAGCCGGTCCTGGGCGCGTCCGCTACGCCCTGGCCATCGCGCAAAGTTGCCGCACGGGCGCAATAGATGCAATAGACGCAATAGAAAAAGGGACGCCGCGGCGTCCCTTTTTCGTCGGGTCGATGAAGCCGCCCGCAATCAGCCGGCCGCTTTCTCTTCCTGGTGGTAGCGCGTGGCGCGTTCCACTTCGTTCTTCGAGCCGAGGATCACCGACACGCGCTGGTGCAGCTTTTCCGGCTGGATGTCGAGAATGCGCTCATGGCCGTTGGTGGCCGCGCCGCCGGCCTGCTCGACCAGCATGGCCATCGGGTTGGCTTCGTACATCAGGCGCAGCTTGCCGGGTTTTTCCGGTTCGCGCTTGTCCCACGGGTACATGAAGATGCCGCCGCGCGTGAGGATGCGGTGTACGTCGGCCACCATCGAGGCGATCCAGCGCATGTTGAAGTTCTTGCCGCGCGGGCCTTCGTCGCCGGCCAGGCATTCGTCGATATAGCGGCGCACGGGCGGGGCCCAGTGGCGCATGTTGGACATGTTGATCGCGAATTCCTTGGTGTCTTCCGGGATCGTCACGTCCGACTGCGTCAGCACGAAGCTGCCGGCCTCGCGGTCCAGCGTGAACATGTGCACGCCGTTGCCAACGGTCAGCACCAGCGTGGTCTGCGGGCCGTACACGGCGTAGCCGGCGGCGACCTGGCGGCTGCCGGCCTGCATGAAGTCGGCTTCAGTGACGGTCTGGCCCGGCTTGGGCATGTGCAGCACCGAGAAGATGGTGCCGATCGACACGTTCACGTCGATGTTGGACGAGCCGTCGAGCGGATCGAACAGCAGCAGGTATTCGCCCTTGGGATAGCGGTTCGGGATCTCGTAGATGCTGTCCATTTCCTCGGACGCCATGGCGGCGAGGTGGCCGCCCCATTCATTGGCGTCGAGCAGGACTTCGTTGGCGATCACGTCCAGCTTTTGCTGCGTCTCGCCTTGCACGTTGCCGGTGCCGGCCGAGCCGAGGATGCCGGCGAGGGCGCCCTTGCTGACGGAGTTGGAAATGGCCTTGCAGGCGCGCGCCACCACTTCGATCAGGAGCCGCAGTTCGGGCTCGATCGTGTTGTGCTTGCGCTGCTCCTCGACCAGGTAGCGGGTGAGGCTGATGCGACTCATGGGGATTCTCCTTGAATGGCCGCAATTCTACATGGGCGCCAGCCCGCCAGGCCAATGCCACCGGCCCGTGGGGTACTGTCGGCGGGGGCGGGGCGCGGTGCTGCCGGCCGCGCCCCGGCCAGCCCGGCGCTGCCTTACGGCGCCAGCGCCTTGCTCACGATCTCGCGCACATCGCGGGACAGGTCGCTGGCCGCCGCCACCTGTTCCAGCGCGGCGCGCATGCGGTCGCGCAGCGGCAGCGCGTACTTCTGCCAGCGGTCCATCACCCGCGCCAGGCGGGACGCCACTTGCGGGTTGATGGCGTCCAGCGCCAGCACCTGCTCGGCCCAGAAGGCGTAGCCCGAGCCATCCTCGGCATGGAACTGGGCCGGGTTGGCCGCGCAGAAGCTGAAGATCAGCGAGCGCGCGCGGTTGGGGTTGCGCAGGTTGAAGGCGGGATGCTGCATCAGCGCGCGCACCGTGTCGATGGTGTGCTTGCCTTTGTGGCCGGCGCTTTGCGGCCCCACGGTGCCGCGCTGCGTGCCTTGCAGCGAGAACCATTTGTCGATCACCAGCGGGTCTTGCTCGAAGCGCTGGTAGAAATCGGCCAGCGCGGCCTCGCGGCCAGGGGCAAAGGTGTTAACCATGGCGCTGAGCGCGGCGAAGCGGTCCGTCATGTTGTCGGCGGCCTGGTACTGCGCTTCGGCCAGCGCCTGCATGGCGGCGTCGCCGCTGTCGGCCAGGTAGCCCAGTGCCAGGTTGCGCAGCGCGCGCTTGCCGGCGGACACCGCATCGGGGCTGTAGGCGCCCGGCGTGGCATTGGCCTCGAACGCGGCCAGCCAGTCGGTCTTGAGCGCGCGCGCCAGCGCTTCGCGCATGAACTGGCGAGCGCGGTGGATGGCGGCCGGATCGGCCACGCCCATGCGCTCGGCGAGGTAAGCCTCGGCCGGCAGCGTCAGGGCCTGCTCGCGAAAGGCGGGGCTGAGCTGCTGGTCGTTGAGCACGGTGCGCAGCGCGGCCACCAGCGCCGGGTCGAGCTCGAGCTCGCGGCCGGCCTGGCTCTGGGCCACCAGTTGCAGCAGCGCGCGCGTGGTCAGGCGCTGGCCGGCCTCCCAGCGGTTGAACGGATCGCTGTCGTGCGCGAGCAGGAAGGTCAGCTGCGCCTCGCTGTACTCGGCGTCGATGATGACCGGCGCGGAGAAGTCGCGCAGCAGCGACGCCAGCGGCGGCTCGGCGCCGCGAGGCAGGTTGATGAAGCGGAAGGTCTGCTCGGCCTCGGTGAAATCCAGCACGCGCGTGGTGGCGCCGGGCTGGCTTTCCCCCTCGAGCTGCAGCGCGAGGTCGGCGCCGCTGGCGTCGATCAGGCCCAGGGCGAAGGGAATGTGGAAGGGCAGCTTGTCCGGCGTGCCGGGGCGCGTCTCGATGCCGACCTTGGGGCACGTTTGCGACAGCGTCAGCGCCAGGGTGCCGGCGGCCGCATCCCACGCGGTGCGCACCGCGACCACCGGCGTGCCGGCCTGGCTGTACCAGCGGCCGAACTGCGTCAGGTCGCGGCCATTGGCATCGGCCATGGCGGCGCGGAAGTCGTCGCAGGTCACAGCCTGGCCGTCGTGGCGCTGGAAGTACAGGTCCATGCCCTTGCGGAAACCGTCGCGGCCTAGCAGGGTCTGGTACATGCGCACGACCTCGGCGCCTTTCTCGTACACCGTCACGGTGTAGAAGTTGTTGATTTCCTCGTAGCTGTCGGGGCGCACCGGATGCGCCATGGGGCCGGCATCCTCGGGGAACTGCACCTGGCGCAGCATGCGCACGTCCTCGATGCGCTTGACCGCGCGCCCGGATTCGGAGCCCATCATGTCGGCCGAGAACTCCTGGTCGCGGAACACCGTCAGGCCTTCCTTGAGCGAGAGCTGGAACCAGTCGCGGCAGGTCACGCGGTTGCCGGTCCAGTTGTGGAAGTACTCATGCCCGACCACGGATTCGATATTGCCGAAATCGGCATCGGTGGCGGTCTCCGCGTTGGCCAGCACGTACTTGGTGTTGAAGATGTTGAGGCCCTTGTTCTCCATCGCGCCCATGTTGAAGTCGCCCACGGCGACGATCATGAAGCGCTCGAGGTCCAGCTCCAGACCAAAGCGCTGCTCGTCCCAGCGGATCGAGTGGATCAGCGAATCCATGGCATGGCGCGTCTTGGGCAGGTCCTGCGGTTCCACCCAGACCTGCAGCAATTTCTCCTTGCCGGAGGCGGACCGGATCCGCTCCTCGATGCATTCCAGCTTGCCGGCCACCAGTGCGAACAGGTAGGCGGGCTTCTTGAACGGGTCTTCCCAGACGGCCTCAAAGCGGCCGTCGGGCAGCTCGCGCTCGCTGATCAGGTTGCCGTTGGACAGCAGCACCGGGTAGGCCGCGCGCTGTGCGCGCAAGGTGACCCGGAAGGTCGACATCACGTCGGGGCGGTCCAGGTAATAGGTAATCTTGCGAAAGCCCTCGGCTTCGCACTGGGTAAAGAAGTTGCCGTTGGAAACGTAGAGGCCGGACAGCGACGTGTTGGCGGCCGGCTGGCAGGCGGTGACGATTTCCAGCGTGCCTTGCGCGGGCAGCTCGGGCAGCGTCAGGCTGTCGGGCGCCTGCTGCGCGCCTTCCAGCGGCTTGCCGTCGAGGCGGACCCCGACCAGCTCCAGTGCCTCGCCGGCCAGCACCAGCGGGCCAGGTGCCTGGCGCGTGAAGCGCAGGATGTTGGTGACCACCGTGCGCGCCGGGTCGAGCTCGAGGGTGAGGTCGACGTGCTCAAAAGCGAAGGCCGGCGGAGTATAGTCTTTGCGATGGACGGTAACGGGCGTGTCGGTGCGCAGCATGAAGGGATCCTGTCCTCTGAGGGCCACTTGGGGCGRCATGGTCGCCATGGTCACGGCGGGCGGGCAGGGCGGTAGCCGCTGCCGGGCCGCGTGCCACGGCACTGAAGAACCCATTGTAGCCAAGCGCGGGCGCCCCGGCGCGGGCGCGCGGCGCGGATGGCGGCGCGGGTGGCGGATTGGGGCGGAATTCCGCCGGCCCGGCCCGGTCTGAGTCACACAATGGACAACGTGGACAACGAATCGATGAGGGGCATGATGCCGAAACGATGGCTGGCGACGCTCGGGAAGCTGGCGAAGCTTGGTAAGGATTGGCGCCGGATAGCCGGCGAAGGCGGGCGTGGCGGCCGCCTGATGGCGAGCGCGGCGCTGCTCGGCGTGGCGCTGCTGTCTGGCTGCGCCAGCACTGTCACCACGGAGGTGACGGCCTTCCGCCAAGGCAACTGGCAGAACGATCCGCCGCGCACCTATGCCTTCGATCGCACCAGCGGCCAGGAGGCGCAGCTCGAGGACCAGACCTATGAGCAGTGGCTGGCGCAGGCGCTCTCCGGAATCGGCTTCGAGCAGGTGGCCCGGCCGCAGGCGCATTACCTGGTCAGCATGGAGTACGACAGCAACTCGCGGCTGATGCGGATCCAGGAGACCAACTACGCCGACCCGTGGGGCCCCGGCTTTTATCCCGGCCCTTACTGGGGGCCTTATTACCGCCCCTGGGGCCCGTACGGCTGGGGTGGCCCGGGTTACTGGCCGCCGGTGACCACGGTGCGCGATGTGCCGGTCACCCAGTCCACGCTGCGCGTATTCTTCAAGGATGCCGCCAGCGGCCGCCGGGTCTACCAGGTCACGGCGAACCACCGCGCAGAGGGTTCGTCCCTGCAGGCGGCGATGCCCTACCTGATCCGCAGCGCCTTCGTGCAGTTTCCGGGGGAGAGTGGCCGGCCACAGCGGGTGACATTGCCGCTGGACCCGAATGACAAGTAGCAGGCAGCAAGCAGCAAGCAACAAGCAACAAGCAACAAGCAACAAGCAACAAGCAACAAGCAAGGCATTGCCTGTGCGGCGGTAAAAACTGAATTGCCCGGCGAAAAGCCTTAAATCCCTGAATGCCCCAGTGGGAGGGGCTTCGCGCCGGGCTTGGGTGAGCTAGAATGACGGCTCGATTTTTCGGCCCGAGCCGCCGGAGCCCGTCTTTGAAAGCTGCAATGGAAGATTCCGGCAAGCCACGCCGGATACGACCGGCGCGGCCTCGGCGGGCACTGGCAGGGCCACTTCCTGGACGAGCATAATGACCAGCAAGACCGGCGGTGATGCACCGCAACATGCCCCCAACAGTCCTGAAGCGCAATTGCGCCTGGCCGCGCTGGAATACCACCGCAGCCCGACCAAGGGCAAGATCCAGGTAAACGCGACCAAGGCGCTGTCCAACCAGCGCGACTTGTCCCTGGCCTACTCCCCGGGCGTGGCCTACGCCTGCGAGGAGATCGCCAAGGATCCCGCGATGGCCGCCGAGTACACCTCGCGTGGCAACCTGGTGGCAGTGATCACCAACGGTACCGCCGTGCTCGGCATGGGCGACATCGGTCCTCTGGCCGGCAAGCCGGTGATGGAGGGCAAGGGTTGCCTGTTCAAGAAGTTCGCCGGCATCGACGTGTTCGACATCGAGCTCGATGCGCACGACCCGGACAAGATCGTCGAGATCGTGGCCGCGCTGGAGCCGACGATCGGCGGTGTGAACCTCGAAGACATCAAGGCGCCCGAGTGCTTCTACATCGAGAAGAAGCTGCGCGAGCGCATGAACATCCCCGTCTTCCACGATGACCAGCACGGCACCGCCATCATCTCGGGCGCGGCGCTGCTCAACGGCCTGAAGGTGGTCGGCAAGGATATCGCCAAGGTCAAGCTGGCGGTCTCCGGCGCTGGCGCCGCGGCCATCGCCTGCCTGGACACCATGGTGAGCCTGGGCGTGACCCGCTCGAACATCTCGGTGGTGGACTCCAAGGGCGTGATCTATGTGGGCCGCGACGCCAACATGGAACCCAACAAGGCGCGCTACGCGCAGGAAACGTCCAACCGCACGCTGGCCGACATCGTCAACGGCGCTGACGTGTTCCTGGGCTGCTCGACCGCTGGCGTGCTGACCGCCGACATGGTCAAGACCATGGCCGACAAGCCCATCATCCTGGCGCTGGCCAACCCGGAGCCGGAAATCCGCCCGGAAGTGGCCAAGGCCGCGCGCCCGGACTGCATCATCGCCACCGGCCGCTCGGACTACCCGAACCAGGTCAACAACGTGCTGTGCTTCCCGTACATCTTCCGTGGCGCGCTGGATTGCGGCGCCACCAAGATCACSGARGMCATGAAGCTGGCCTGCGTCAAGGCCATCGCCGACCTGGCCGAAGCCGAGCTGAACGACGCCGTTGCCGCCGCCTATGGTGGCCAGGAACTGAAGTTCGGCCCCGACTACATCATCCCGACGCCGTTCGACCAGCGCCTGATCGAGAAGATCGCGCCGGCGGTGGCCAAGGCCGCCGAGGAGTCCGGCGTGGCCACCCGTCCGATCAAGGACCTGGAAGCCTACCGCCAGCAGCTCACCCAGTATGTCTACCACACCGGCCTGATCATGAAGCCGGTGTTCTCGGCCGCCAAGGCCGCGCCCAAGCGCGTGGTCTATGCCGAGGGCGAAGAAGAGCGCGTGCTGCGCGCGGTGCAGACCGTAGTGGACGAAGGCCTGGCCCGTCCGATCCTGATCGGCCGCCCGCACGTGATCCAGATGCGCATCGACAAGGCTGGCCTGCGCCTGAAGGCCGGCACGGACTTCGAGCTGATCAACCCGGAAGACGACCCGCGCTACCGTGCCTACCACGAGGCCTACCACGCGCTGCGCGGCCGCGACGGCGTCACGCCGGACATGGCCAAGGTGGCGCTGCGCCGCTCCAATACGCTGATCGGCACCATGCTGATGCATATGGGCGATGCCGACGCGCTGCTGTGCGGCACCGTGGGCCGCTTCGAAGCCCACCTGGAGCACGTGCGCGACGTGATTGGCCTGGCGCCGGGCGCCAAGGTGTTCGCCGCGATGAACGCGCTGATGCTCGAGAAGTACACGCTGTTCATCACCGACACCTTCGTCAACGACGATCCCACCGCGGAGGAACTGGCCGCCATCACGCAGCTGGCCGCCGAGGAAATCGCGCGTTTTGGCCAGCACCCGAAGGTGGCGCTGATGTCGCACTCGATGTTCGGCTCGTCGGACCGCCCGTCGGCCAGGAAGATGCGCGCGGCCCAGGAGATCCTGGCCCGCGAGGCGCCGCACCTGGAAGTGGAAGGCGAGATGCAGGGTGACGCCGCCCTGGTCGAGGACGTGCGCCGTCACTTCCTGCCGGGCACCAAGCTGGCCGGCAGCGCCAACCTGCTGGTCATGCCGACGCTGGATGCGGCCAATATCGCTTTCAACCTGCTCAAGATCACGGGCGGGCAAGGCGTCACCATTGGCCCGATCCTGTTGGGCGCGGCCAAGCCGGTGCACATCCTCAACCCGCAAGCCACCACCCGTCGCATCGTCAACATGACGGCGGTAGCGGTGGCGGAAGCCAACGCGGTGCGCTGATCCGGCGGCACGGCCGGCAAGCCGGCCGCCGCCCAATGAGAACGGGGCTCCTCTGGAGCCCCGTTTTTTTGACCGGCTTGTGAAGCAGTTCCGCCGGCCCGGAAAACCTGTCCTGCGTCGATCCCGTTGCCGTTTCCCGTTGCCGCTATTGCAGCAGGTTGTACTGCTCGCGCATCACGACGATGATGGACTTGGCTGCTGCCAGCCGGGTTGGCAAATGGTCGTCCTCTTCGCGCGGGAAATCGACTTCCGCGCTCCAGTTGCAACCGGTGTGGTCGGGCTGGTGAACTCGCATGGCGTGCAGTTCGCACTCGCCGCACTCTGGATTGTTGTTGAGGAACTGGTTCAGGATGGCCATCAACTCCGACCGGGTCTTTGCATCACGCCGCATGAGTCACCTCGTCCGTTGCCGTCTTGTTGCCTGGAACCTAAATTTAGGCACGCGGGCGCAGGCCCGCCAATTGAATCGCCCTATTAAGCAGCGACTTTCGATCCCGAATTCCGGTAGTTTGTCTCTATCGCACCGCAGCAAATCCATGCCGCGTCGCGGTACCGGCGAAACCAGCGGCGCCCAATCCGGTCGAACCGCCATGGTGCGGCGCGCGCCGCCCGGCAGCGCGCGAGGCGTGCAACGCGCCACTGGTCTGGCGGCGAGGGATCCCTTCGGCGCCAGGGCAATCTCGCGACCCTGGCGACCCTGGCCATCCCTCGCGGCCATCTCAAGACAATCCCGATGCTGAAGGAATCTCTGGTACGTGCTGGGCCATTCAACGGATGTGCGTGCCGAGCCTGTCCTGGGTTTGCCCCCAGCACACGCCCGACGACTGGCAGGAGGAGGTGTCGGTGCGCTCGGACCGCTTGCAGATCGCCTTTCGCAAGACGCTCAAGGCGCTCGAAGCGCGCGGCTGGGAAGTCGACCCGGCCCGCCGGGGCCAGCGAGTTCGCGGGGCGCAAGGCCTGCGCGATTCCTTGCCCGGCACGGCGTGAATCGTCGGCCTGGGCCATCGCCGGCGTGCCAACCCGGGGAGGCGGCTGAGCCACACCGCCATGCAGCATGTGGGCTAAATGACGAAAGCGCTTACATGCGAATAATAATAACTATCATTACGATTTACATGCCAGTATTTGTTCTGAAATAATCCAGCCCGACATCCCAGGCCACTCGCGCGCCACATCCGCCACGTTCGCCGCCAGGGCCGGGAGGCTTGTTTCTGGGTCAGCCACATGCCCTTCGTGGCGTAGAGAACATCGGGAGCTTTACCTTGCCATCCGCATCACGCCGCCTGCGCCAAGCGCGCCCCGGGCGCTACTTTTCCATGCCTGCCGCTAGCCTGCGGCCCATCGTGGCGGCGCTCGCCGTTGCAGGCGGCCTGCCGTCGTTCGCGCTCGCGCAGGAGGCCGCTGCCGCAGGGAGCCTGCCGGCCGTCACCGTGCGCGCCGATGCCGCGCCCGACCAGTCGCCGCCCGCTTACGCCGGTGGCCAGGTGGCACGCGGCGGCCGGGTCGGCATCCTGGGCAACCAGGACATGATGGACGTCCCGTTCAGCATCACCGCCTACACCGCCGAGCTGATCCAGAATCAGCAGGCGCGCAGCATTGCCGATGTGCTGGCCAACGATCCGGGCATCCGCAGCAGCCTGGGCTTCGGCAATTTCTCCGAGACCTTCGTGGTGCGAGGCTTCCAGCTCACGGGCGACGATATCGGCTACAACGGCCTGTACGGCATCGCGCCGCGCCAGCTGGTCGCGGTAGAGGGGCTGGACCGGGTGGAAGTGTTCCGTGGCGCAAGCGCCTTTATCAACGGCGTATCGCCGGGCGGCACCGGCATTGGCGGCGGCATCAACCTGCAGCCCAAGTTCGCCAAGGACCAGCCGGTCACCCAGGCCACGCTGGACTACACCAGCGACGCGCAGGCAGGCGGGCACGTCGACATCGGCCGGCGTTTCGGCGACCAGAACCGCTTTGGCGTGCGCGTGAATGCCATGGCGCGCGGTGGCGACACCGCGATCGACAAGGAGAACCGGCAGCAGCGCCTGTTGACCACCGGGCTGGATTACCAGGGCGACAAGGTCAGGCTGTCGGCCGACTTCGGCTACCAGAAGCAGACCATCAACCAGGGGCGTTCGGTGGTCTACCTGAGCGACACCACGGTGCCCGCCGTGCCGTCGCCCAGCGCCAATTATGCGCAGCCATGGAGCAACTCCATGCTGGAGGACACTTACGGCACGCTGCGCGGCGAGGTCGATATCGCGCCGCGCTGGACAGCCTATGTGGGACTGGGCGCGCACCACAGCAACGAGTTCGGCAACTACTCCTCGCCCACCGTGAGCGGCTCCGGTTTCGGCGCGGCCACGCGCCTGACCGTGCCCTACAAGGCCGATACCACGTCGGAAGAAATCGGCGTGCGCGGCGCGTTCGAGACCGGTCCGGTCAAGCACCGGGTCAACCTGGCCTGGTCCGGCATGCAGGCCAGGAAGCGCGCTGCCTACCAGTTCTCCGGCAGCTTCCCCAGCAATATCTACGACGCCGTCGACGTGGCGCGGCCGCCCACCGCGCTCGCGGGCGGCAACATGAATGATCCCGGCGTGACGGGCCGGACCAACCTGAGCAGCTTCGCGGTCTCGGACACGCTGTCCTTCCTGCAGGACCGTGTCTTGCTCACGGCCGGCGTGCGCCAGCAGAACATCAGCGTGCGCGGCTACAGCTACACCGGCGTGCAGACCGCGGACTACAACCAGTCCGCGACGTCGCCGGCGTTTGGCCTGGTGGTCAAGCCGATCCAGAGCGTCTCGCTGTACTACAACCACATCGAAGGCCTGGCGCAAGGACCTACGCCGCCCACCTCTGCCATTAACCGCACGGAGGTTTTCGCGCCGATCAAGTCCAGGCAGGATGAGCTTGGCGTCAAGTGGGACGGTGGCAAATTTGGCGCCACGCTGGCGGTCTACCAGATCAAGCAACCGGTGGGCATCACCCAGGGCGGCGTGTTCTCCATTGCAGGCGAGCAGCGCAACCGCGGCGTGGAACTGAGCGGTTTCGGCGAGCCGCTGCGCGGCGTGCGCCTCTTGGCCGGCATCGCCTATATCGACGCCAAGCTGACCAGCACCGGCACGCCGGCCAACGACGGCAACCTGGCTGTGGGCGTGCCCAACTACACGCTGAACGTCGGCGCGGAATGGGACCTGCCATTCCTCGCGGGCGCCACGGTCTCGGGCCGCTACCTGCAGACCGGCCGCCAGTACCTGGATGTGGCCAACCAGGTCAGCATCCCTTCCTGGAACCGCTTTGACCTCGGCGCGCGCTACCGTTTCAAGGCCGCGCAACAGCGCTACACGGTGCGGGCTTTGGTGGAGAACGTAGCCAACAAGGCGTACTGGGCATCCACCTACGGCGGCTACCTGACGCAGGGCGCGCCGCGTACCTTCAAGGTGGCGATGACGGTGGACTTCTAAGCGCAGCGGCCCGCGGGATCGGCAACCGCCTGACGCCCTCGTTTGCTAGGGGCGAACACCATCAGGCTGAGCAGGGCGAGGACCCAGGCGCCAATCCCGCCGTACAGCATCACCCAGCCAAAGCCATGGACCAGCGCCGCATGCAGCGCGGTGCCGGACGGGTCCAGGGCGGGCAGTTGCGCGAAGGCGGCACCGGGCGCATCCAGGTTGCCCGCGGCAATGCGCTGCGCCAGCGCGCGCAACTGCAACGAATCGAGCGCCCCTGGAAAGGCACGCTTCAGATACGCAGAGATCCCTGCCACCAGGATGAATCCCATCAACGCGATATTGACCGCCAGCGAGATCATCCGCGCGCTCATGTCGATGCCGGACGCCATGCCCGCGCGGCTGCTGGGGACCGAGCCAGTGGTGGTGTTGGTCACCGGCGTGTTGGTGATGCCCAGGCCGATGCCGGCCAGCAGCGAACCCGGCAGCAGGGTCAGCCAGCTTGCCTGCGCCAGGCTGCTGCCCAGCTTCATCAGCATGAAGCCCAGCCCGATCGTGAACAAGCCCAGGGGAATGACCATGCCGGCCCGGTAGCGCAGCACAAGCCGCTCCCCCAGCGGCGGAAACAACAGCGTGGGCAGCGTGTAAGCCAGCAAGGACAAACCGGCGGCCACGCTGCCGTAGCCCAGGCCGCCGTGGAAATAAAGCGGCAGGTAAATCATGAACGGCCAGAAACTGAAGTTCATGCCCATGGACCCAAGCAGCGCGCCCGAGAAGTCACGGCTGCGGAACACCGAAACATCGAACATCGGATGCGGGTTGAGCTTTTCCGCAAGCAGGAAGGCCACAAAGCTGGCCGCCGTCGCGGCCGTCATGCCGATCGCGGCGGCGCGGGAGACGCCGGCCTCCGGGCCCTGCGTGATCAGGTATGCCAGGCCGAAAACGGCCAGCGACAGCGTGACGATGCCCGCGATATCGAGCTTGCCCGCCTGCGGATCGCGCGACTCCTCCACGCCCGCGAATACCAGCGCCAGGGTCAGGATGGCCAGCAGGACGTGAACCAGGAACACCCATTGCCAGCTGGATACGGCAACGATCATGCCGCCCACGATGGGCCCGAAACCCAGGCCGATCCCGAACACGATGCCCCAGGCGCCAAAGGCTTTGCTGCGTTCCTTGCCCTCCTGGAATTGATGCGACAGGATCGCCACCAGGCAGATCAGCATTGCGCCGCCGGCCATGCCCTGGAGGAACCGGCTGGCAATCAGCACCGYGGCGCTTTGCGCCAGGCCGCAGATCAGGGAGGCGACGCCGAACAAGGCAATGCCGAGGATGAACATGCGCTTGCGGCCAAAGCGGTCCGCCAGCGTGCCGGCCGCCATCAGCACCGTGGTGCAGGCGATGGTGTAGGCATTCATGATCCATTGCATGTCCCCGAAGCCGCCGTGCAGGACGCGCTCAAGGGTGGGGAGTATGACCGGTACACTGGAGATCTCCAGGCCGAACATCAGCGCGGCCAGGCAGACGGCGGCCAGTGCCATTTGGTTCTTACGGGAATGAGTGAGGCGCATCGATGGTGCTTTCCAGGCGAATCCGGTTGCGGGGAACGGATGGCGTCGTACTCGACGCCAATCTTGGCGCACATTGTGGGCGAGTCCTCGCTATGATAGAAATGATCTAATTTCTTCCGATTCATTAGCACTCATCATCAATACGGAGCCATGGATTTCGATCCGACACTGTTGCGGGCCTTTGTCGCCGTCAAGGAAACCGGCGGCTTCACGCGCGCGGCGCAGCGGCTGCACCTGACGCAGTCCGCGGTCAGCCATCAGATCCGGCGGCTCGAAGAGCAGGTGGGCCGGCCGCTGCTGTACCGCACGACACGCACCTTGACCCTGACCGAGGACGGCAACGATTTTCTCCAGCACGCGGAGCAGATCCTGGCCTCGCTCGATGCGCTTTCGCGCCGGTTCCAGCCGTCTCCCGTTTGCGGCGTGGTGCGCTTCGGCGTGCCGGAAACCTTCCTGGGCGAGCGGCTGCCGCAACTGCTGTCGCGGTTCTCCCGTGCATTCCCGGCGGTGCGTCTCGACGTGAGCGTGGGCACTTACCTGGACTTGCGCGCGATGATCAAGGCCGGCGAACTGGATCTTGCGGTGGTATTGTCGGCGCCCGGCGGGGAGGGCGGCACGGTGCTGCAGCACACGCAGTTCGTGTGGGCCGCCGCGCAGGCCTTCGAGATCGCACCGGGTGCGTCGTTGCCGCTCGCGCTGTCGCCCTCGCCGTGCGTCAACCGGCAGGTGGGCGTGGCGGCACTGGAGGGCACCTCCATACCGTGGCACGTGGCGTTTACGTCGCCAAGCCAGGAGGGCATCCGCACGGCGGTGCTGGCAGGGCTCGGCGTCTCGGTGCAGATCCGCGGCGACCTGAAGCCGGGGATGAAGGTGGTCGATGGCCAGTGTGGCTTGCCGGCGTTGCCGGCAGCGGATTTTGCGCTGATCTGGAGCGATGGCGAGAAGACGCCGGCCGCCCGCGAGTTCGGGCAGTTGCTGGTGAGCCTGCAGGCGCCGCCGCCCAAGCCCGGCCGGCGRCTCAAGACGCCCTAGCGCCCGCAGCGCCGCGCGCTAGGCGATGTCGGGCCGCGCCGGGAACCCATGCCGGCGCGAGGCCCACGCAATCAGCAGCCCCACAACCAGCAACGCAAGCAGCGCCCACGGGAACGCGCCGACGCCGTGGGTATCGAGCAGGACGCCGCCGACGATGCCGCCGGCTGCGATGGCGAGGTTCCAGGTGGTGACGAGCATCGATTGCGCGACATCCGCGCCGGGCCCTGCCGCCTCGGCCGATGCGGTCTGCAGCAAGGCGGGGGCGCCGCCGAAGGTCAGGCCCCAGGTCACGACGGCCAGATAGACCACGACCGGATGGCTGCCGCCGATGGCGAGCGCCAGCGAGGCCATGGCGAACAGCGCAAGGCTTGCCAGCACCAGCACGCGCAGCATGCGGTCGATCAGCAGGCCGCTGATCCACACGCCCCCCAGCGACGCCACGCCGAACACCAGCAGCACGATATCCACCTGCCCGGCCAGGCCGGCGGGCACGAGAAAGGGCACGACATAGGTGTAGAGAATGTTGTGGGCCATCACCCACAAGGCCAGCACAGCCAGGACTGGCCGCACGCCAGGGGTCGCGAATATCCGGCGCACCGGCATGTGCTTGCCCGCCGCCTGGCCAGGGTAATCCGGCGCTCCCAGCGCGACCCACGCCATCACGGCCAGCGCCAGGACCGACATCGCGCCAAACGCGGCGCGCCAGCCCAGCGTGTTGCCCAGCAGCGTGCCGAACGGCATGCCCAGGCACAGCGCCAGCGGCGCGCCGACGCCGGCCACGGCCAGTGCGCGGCCTTTGAGGTGATCCGGCACCATGCGCCGCGCATAGCCCGCTAGCATGCCCCAGACCAGGCCGCCGGCCATGCCTGCCAGGAAGCGTGCCACCAGAGCCACCACGAAGCCCGGCGCCAGCGCGGCAAGCGTATTGAAGACCAGCAGTCCGGCCAGGGCTGCCAGCAGCAACGGCCGGCGGCGCCAGCCTTGCGTGGCCGCCGTGAGCGGGATGGCCGCCACCAGCGAGCCGATGGCGTAGAGGCTGACGAACTGGCCCGCGAGCGCCTCGGATACGCCCAGCCCTTCGCTGATGCGGGAGAGCATGCCGGCGGGGATGGTMTCCGTGAGCAGCGTCAGGCATCCCGCCATGGCAAGCGCAAGCAGGGCCGGCAGCGGCAGGCGGTCCGTGCCTGCGGCCGCGGTGTTGTTCATTGTCAGCATGTCGATCCTTCCCATTTCCTGGGCAACAGAATGGGGCGAGTATTGTCTGCGCGGGACTAATGAACAATGGGCTATAGTTCCAAACATATCTGACAGATCGGTCAGCAATCAGGGCCTGTCAGTAATCAGGCCTGTCAGCCATCGGAATCATCGAAGCCATCATGGAGAGGCCGGCAATGGATAGCCTGGGTTCGCTTGGCGTGTTCGTCAGGGCCGGGGAAGCCCGCAGCTTCACCGTGGCGGGCCAGCAGCTGGGCATCTCGTCCTCGGCGGTCAGCAAGGCAATCGTGCGGCTGGAGGCGCGCCTTGGCGTGCGGTTGTTCCATCGCTCCACCCGCAACGTCAGCCTGACCCCGGAGGGCGCGCTGTTTCTCGAGCGCTGCCGGCGCATCCTTGGCGAGGTCGAGGCGGCGGAGATGGAGCTCTCGCAGACGCAGAGCGCGCCGCGCGGCAAGCTGAGGATCAGCCTGCCGTCGATCGGCACCGCGTTCATGAACCGGCTCGCCGAGTTCAAGCGGCTTTATCCCGAGGTCGAACTGGAGATCGATTGCTCGGACCGGCTGGTGGAGGTGATCGAGGAGGGCTTCGATGCGGTGATCCGCACGGGAGAGCCCAACGATTCCCGCTTGATGTCGCGCACCATCGGCTCGTTCCGGCTGGTGATGGTCGGCTCGCCGGATTATTTCCGGCGAGCGGGGCTGCCGCGGGAGCCCGAGGATCTCGCCCGCCATGACCGCCTGCTGTATCGCTACCCCACCACCGGCAAGCTGCAGCCGTGGCCGCTGTACCGCGATGGCCAGCCGGTCGGGATCGGTGCCGAGCGGCAGGCCAGCATGGTGACCAACACGCTGGAGCCGCAGGTGTGCTTTGCCGAGCAGGGCCTGGGCATCGCCTGCGTGCCGGATATTTCCATCCGGCGCCAGCTGGACGAAGGCACGCTTGTCAGCGTGCTGGACGACTACAACCAGGACCGCACGATGCTGCGGGTGCTGTGGCCATCCAGCCGCCAGCTGTCACCCAAGCTCAGGGCCTTCGTGGACTTCATCGCCGGCAATCTGCTTGCCGCCTGAGCACGACGCGCGGGCGGGGCGTAAAAAAACCCGCCACAAAGGCGGGTTGGGCGGGAGGGCGGATGTCCGTTCCCGTTGACCAGGGGAAAGCGTCAGAACTTGTGGCGCAGGCCCACACCGAAGGTGTCGCCGTGCGACAGGTCGGTGATCTTGTCGTAGAAGTAAGCGGCGTAGACGTCGGTGCGCTTGGACAGGTTGTAGTCGTAGGCGACTGCCACCGTGTTGCGCTTGAAGTTCGCGACCGAGTTCTTGGTCTTGTCGTAGGCGTAGGACGCCAGGATATTGCCATTGCCGACCGGCACCGAAACGCCGACCTGGCCGTTGGTGTGCTTGATGTCGCCGTTGACGTTGTTGTTGATGTCCGACTTGATGTACTGGCCTTGCGCGAACAGCTTGACGATCTTGAAGTCGTAGCTCACGCCGCCCTGCACCGCATTTTGCTTGCTGAAGCCAACCAGCAGCGGGCTGGTCGACGCGGTCACGTCACCCGGCGTGCTGTCGAACTTGACTTGCTGGAAGGCCAGCGTGGCAGCGAACGGGCCGTTGAAGTACAGCAGGTTGCCGCCCCACTTGTTCTGGCCGGTGGCGCCAGCCTTCTCGCCAAACGAGTAGATCACGTTGGCGGTCAGGCCRCCGAAGTTCGGCGTGGAGTACAGCAGCGAGTTGTTCCAGCCCGAATCGCCGATGATGCCCGGGTCGTTCACACGGGCCGTGGCGGCGCCGAAATAGGTGTGGAACACCATCGGCGAGAACACGTAGGAGTCAACCAGCGGGTTGAACAGGATGGTCGACACGAAGAAGGGCGTGGTGTTGCGGCCCAGCTTGATGGTGCCCAGCTTGTCGTTCTGCAGGCCCACGAATGCATTGCGGCTGAACATCGAGTCGCCGTTGAAGCGGCCCGAGGAGCCACTGTCGGTGCGGAAGAAGCCGTTCAGGTCGAAGATGGCCTTGGTGCCGCCGCCGAGGTCTTCGGTGCCCTTGATGCCCCAGTACGAGGTTTGCATGCCGCCCGAGTTGGCGACATAGGCGCGGTTGGCTGCGCCGACGTTCTTGACGCCGCCGACGAACATGTCGGCCTGGCCGTACAGCGTGACGCTCGATTGCGCCATGGCCGCGCCGCTGAAAAGGGCTGCCGCCATCGCTGCCAGCTTGAGGGCCGGCTTGATCTGCTTATGCATTGTGGGTTTCTCCGTGGTTGATCCGTTGCGTTCTTTGTGTACTGGGTCCCTGACGGGTTCTATTAGCTTTATTAGCTTTATTAGCTTTATTTGCTTTACTAGCTTTACTAGCTTTATTGGCTCTGGTGCTTTTCTTGGTGCCGGGCAGGCGCCGGACCTGGGCTCGGTCCGGCGCCTGCCCGTGACAGCAGCATGGGTAAGTCAGTGGTAAGTCAGTGGCGAATCAGTGGCAAACCAGTGATAACGCGGGGCCGACGAAACAGCTGCTTTTTTGGCTCAGCCGGATACTAAGTCGTTCAGGCGGAATTGCGCAATGCGGTGGATCTGGTTGATGCAAGTTTGCAACTCTGCGGCTGGTTCGTTGTTCACGCGCCTTGCGAACTCGCCGATGATGCCGGCGCGGTCGTAGCCGCGCACCGCCAGGATGAAGGGGAAGCCGAATTTCTCGTTGTACTGGCGGTTGAGCGACTGCAGTTGCTCGAACTCCGCCGCGGAGCACTGGTCCAGGCCAGCGCCGCTTTGCTCGCGGGTGGATTCGGCGGTCAGCTCGCCGCGCACGGCGGCCTTGCCTGCCAGCTCCGGGTGGGCGCGCACCAGCTTGATCTGGGCGGCATCGCCCGCGCCGTCCACGATGGCGCGCATGGCGTCGGYCAGCGCGGCAGCATGGGCGAAGGGGCGCTGCGTGGCGGCGGCTTGCGCCACCCACGCGGAGTGTTCATAGATGCCGCCGAGCGCCTGGATGAAGTCGGCGGCTGGCAGGGCGTTGAGTTGGTCGAGGGTGTAGGTCTGGCTCATGGTTCGGCTTATGGATTCGGCTTATGCGTGGTTCTGTGCGGAGTGGGGATGGGTTTCGGCCCAGTGGCGCGCGATGTCCACGCGCCGGCAGATCCAGACCTTGTCGTGGCCCTGCACGTAGTCGAGAAAGCGCTGCAGCCCGCGCATGCGGCCCGGGCGGCCCAGCAAGCGGCAGTGCATKCCGACCGACAGCATCTTGGGGCGGTCCAGCCCCTGCGGATCGCCCTCGGCGTAGAGCACGTCGAAGGCGTCCTTGAGGTACTGGAAGAACTGCTCGCCGGTGTTGAAGCCTTGCGGCGTGGCAAAGCGCATGTCGTTGGAGTCGAGCGTATAGGGCACCACCAGGTGCGGCTTGGTCTCGCCGTTGCTGACCTCCACCTCGGTCCAGAAGGGCAGGTCGTCGCCGTAGTAGTCCGAGTCGTACAGCAGCCCGCCGTGCTCCACCACCAGGCGGCGCGTGTTGGGGCTGTCGCGGCCGGTGTACCAGCCCAGTGGCAGCGATCCGGTCAGCTCCTTGATGATCTGCATGCCGATGCGCATGTGCTCGCGCTCGGTGGCTTCGTCCATGCCCTGGTAGTGGATCCAGCGCCAGCCGTGGCAAGCGATCTCGTGGCCGAGCTCGACGAACGCGCGGGTCAGGTCCGGATGGCGCTGCAATGCCATTGACACGCCAAAGATCGTCAGCGGCAGCCCGCGCTGCTCGAACTCGCGCAGGATGCGCCAGACGCCGGCGCGCGAGCCGTACTCGTACACGCCCTCCATGCTCATGTGGCGGTCGGGGTAAGCCGCCGCGCCGATGATCTCGGAGAGGAACTGTTCGGAGCCGGCATCGCCGTGCAGCACGTTGTTTTCGCCGCCCTCTTCGTAGTTGAGGACGAACTGCAGCGCAATGCGCGCGCCGCCCGGCCAGCGGGCGTGCGGCGGCTGGCTGCCGTAACCGATCAGATCGCGTGGATAGTTGTGGCTTGTCATCAGGGTCATGGTTCTTCAGGAAACTGTGCCGGCCGCCGCCGGCTGGACTTATTCCGTGCCGTGCGAGTTGGCCGCGGCGTTGCGCATGGCTTCTTCACGCGACTGGATGCCGTTGAAGAAGACGTTGAGCACGACTGCCACGATGGTGCCCAGCACGATGCCGCTGTGGGTGAACGGGTCAGTCCACTTGGGCAGGTACTGGAAGAAAGTCGGCGCCAGCGTCGGGATCATGCCGAAGCCGATCGAGATGGCGACGATGAACAGGTTGAAACGGTTGCGGTTGAAATCGCACGAGCCCAGGATGCGGATGCCGGTGGCGGCCACCATGCCGAACATCACGATGCCCGCGCCGCCGAGCACGAACTGCGGCACCGAGGCCACGATGTGCGCCATCTTCGGGAACAGGCCCAGGCCGATCAGGATGATGCCGCCGGCCACCGCCACATAGCGCGAGCGCACGCCGGTCACCGTCACCAGGCCCACGTTCTGCGAGAACGAGGTGTAAGGGAAGGTGTTGAACAGGCCGCCAATCACGGTGCCAAGGCCGTCCGCACGCAGGCCGCGGGTCAGGTCCTCGTTGGACAGGCGCTTGCCGGTGATGTCGGCCAGCGCGAGGAACATGCCGGTGGATTCCACCAGCGTGATCAGCATCACCACGCACATCGACAGGATGGCGGGAAGGTCGAAGGTCGGGATGCCGAAATGCAGCGGCGTGATCAGCGCGATCGCGCTGGCGTCGTTAAGGCCTTCGAAGGAGACCTTGCCCAGCGCCATCGCCACCAGGGTGCCGATCACGATGCCAAGCAGCACCGCGCAGTTGGAGATCAGGCCGCGGCCATACTTGCTCAGCAACAGGATCGCCACCAGCACCAGCGCCGCGATGCCCAGGTTGCCCAGGTCGCCATAGGCGAGGTTTGGCACATCCTTGACCACGCCGTCGATCACGGCACGGGTGGTGGGCTGGCCGCCGGCCGCCCAGTTGATGCCCACCCGCATCAGCGATACCCCGATCAGCGTGATCACCGTGCCGGTGACGACGGGTGGGAACAGCCCGAGCATGCGTCCCATCAGCGGCGCCACCAGGATGCCGAACACCCCCGCGGCAATCACCGCGCCGTAGATGCCCAGCAGGCCCACGTTGGGGTCGGAGCCGATGGCGATCATCGGCGCCACCGAGGCAAAGGTCACTCCCATCATGACCGGCATGCGGATGCCGAACTTCCAGAAGCCGAAAGCCTGGATCAGCGTGGCCAGGCCCGCCGCGAACAGGTCGGCATTGATCAGGAAGGCGAGCTGGTCCTTGGGCAGCTTGAGCGCGCCGCCGATGATCAGCGGCACCGCGACGGTACCGGCATACATCACCAGCACGTGCTGCAGGCCGAGCGCAAGCAGCCGGCCCGAAGGCAGCCGCTCGTTGGTTTGGTCCGTTGTGACCGTGGTGCTAGCGCTAGTCATGAATGTGTCTCCTCTCCTTTGGATTTGATGGGAACGCTGCCGGGCGGGGTGGCTCTCGGTATGTGACTCCGGCTGCGTCGCATCGTCGGGGACGCGTTTCTCATGAGCAGGAATCGGGCCTTGGCCGCAGGTTGGCAGCGGGAACAACTTGCTAGGTGGAGTGACCCAGCACGCTGCGAAGATCGAAATTGCCCGGTTCATCGGGCTGCACGCGGTCGGCGCAAGCGCCGAGATGGTGCGCCATGCGGCTCTGGGCCAGGGCGGCATCGCCCTGTTCCAGTGCGTCGAGGATCTCTTCGTGTTCGTCGAAGGAGCAGGCGTTATTGCCCGGCGCCTCGACGCTGGCGATCATCAGCGTGGTGCGCGACACCAGCCTGCGCATCATGGTGACCAGCAGCGCGTTGCCCGAAAGCTCGGCCAGCGCGGTATGGAACTCGGCGGACAAGCGGATCCACTTGGGCCGCTCATTGGTGAGGAAGGCCTGGCGCTCGGCTTCCACCATCTTGCGCAGCGGCGCGATCACGCGCTTGACGTCGCGCATGCCGGCGAGCTTCTCCAGCACCGCGCGCTCCAGCATCTGGCGCAGCTCGAACATGTCGTGCGCCTCGTCGGTGGAGGGGCTGGCGATGAAGGCGCCGCGGTTGGGCTMCAGGTCCACCATGCCGTCGGCGGCCAGGTGCGCCAGCACCTTGCGCACCGTGTGGCGCGCGGTGGCATAGATTTCGCACAGCGAGTGCTCGGTCAGCTTGGTGCGCGGGGGCAGCCGGTGCTCCATGATCGCGTCATAGATCTCGTGATACATGCGCTCCTCGACGGAACCCTTGCGGGCGGGCTTGATTTCGGTCGGGGCGGCGGTGTCATCGGCACYGGCGATCAGCTTGAGACTCTTGGACATCTTGGCACCAGCGTATCGGTGAGGAGGGGAGCAGCGCGCCATGTAAGCGGGGTGAAGCAGAGTGGCGCGCCCCAAAAATTGTTGACAATTATTTGGTTAGCACGGCAATATTGTCAACAAAACCGAGCTAGGTTTTCGACAAGTCAGGGTAATTCCTGAGTTGCCATCCGGAGTGGTGCGAAGCATTGTCGCCATGCACCAGTCCAGCGCCGGGATGCGTTAGAAATACGTACCGAGCGGGCGCCATTCCCACAAATGGTGCTAGTGAAGGCAGCGGCGCCTCTCACAACCCAAAGCCCTAAGGAATAACAGGATGGGACGCTTGACCACACATGTACTCGACACCGCAGCCGGCACGCCCGGCGCCGGTATGTCGATTACCCTGCATAAAATTGTCGACAATCGTAAGGAGACGCTGAAGACAGTCGTCACCAACCACGATGGCCGTTGCGACCAGCCCCTGCTGGATGGCGACACCATGGCGGTCGGGGTGTACGAACTCGAATTCGGCGCCGGCGATTATTTCCGCACCCAGGGCACCAAGCTGCCCGAGCCAGCTTTCCTCGACGTGGTGACGCTGCGCTTCGGCATTGCCGACACCAGCGCGCATTACCACGTGCCGCTGCTGGTCTCCCCCTGGTCGTACTCGACCTACCGCGGCAGCTAAGCGCGGCAACGGGCAATCAAGGAGACAAGACATGGAAGGCTATATCCTCGACTGGGCCAATCTGCTGCTGCGCTGGGTGCACGTCATCACGGCGATCGCGTGGATCGGTTCCTCGTTCTATTTCGTCTGGCTGGACAACAGCCTGACCCGTCCCGACGACCCCGACCTGCAGGAGAAGGGCGTGGGCGGCGAACTGTGGGCGGTGCACGGCGGCGGTTTCTACAACCCGCAGAAATACCTGAGCGCGCCCAAGACGCTGCCGGAGAACCTGCACTGGTTCTACTGGGAGTCCTATTCCACCTGGATGACCGGCTTCGGCCTGCTGGTGGTGCTGTACCTGTTCAACGCCAGCACGTTCCTGATCGACAAGAACGTGATGGACATGTCGCCGGGCGCGGCGATCGGGTTTGCGTTGTCGTATCTTGGCGTGGGCTGGGTGGTGTACGACTGCATCTGCCGCGTGTTCGGCAAGAGCGACCGCACCGTCGGCATCCTGGTGGCGATCTACGTGGCGCTGGCCGCGTTCGTGGCGTGCCACGTGTTCTCGGGCCGCGCGGCATTCCTGCTGACCGGCGCGATGATCGCGACCATCATGAGCGCCAACGTGCTGGTGTGGATCATCCCGGGGCAGCGCAAGGTGGTTGCCGCGCTGCGCGCGGGCGATCCGGTGGATCCGGTGCATGGCAAGAACGCCAAGCAACGCAGCGTGCATAACACGTACTTCACGCTGCCGGTGCTGTTCGCCATGCTGTCGAACCACTACAGCATGACCTACAGCTACAAGTACAACTGGGCCGTGCTGGTGCTGATCATGCTGGCTGGTGTGCTGATTCGCCAGTTCTTCATCCTCAAGCACAAGGGCAAGATCAACGTCGCGTGGCCCGCTGCCGGCGTGGCCGTGCTGGCGGTGGTCGCGGTGATGATCGCGCCGGTGCCGCGTGAGGTGGTCGCCAGCAAGGACGGTGCAGCGCCCGCGCAGGTGAGCTTCACCAAGGTGCAGGAAGTCATCAACTCGCGCTGCATCCAGTGCCATGCCGCGGCGCCAAAGATGATGCCGAGCGCCGCCAAGGGCATCAAGCTCGATACCGCCGACGAGATCAAGGCGCATGCGCAGATGATCTACCAGCAGGCGGTGCAGCAAAAGGCCATGCCGCTTGGCAACGTCACGCAGATCACGGATGACGAGCRCGCGCTGCTGGGCCAGTGGTTCGAGGCAGGCGCCAAGACCACCAACTGATTCGATAGAGATCAACGGGCCTGGCCGAGAGGCGGGCCATTTACCGAGCATCGGTGATCGGCGGTCCGGTGGCTATGTTGTTGATGGCCGGAGGTCCGGACCGACGAGGGTTTGAGCGGGGCGAAAGCCCCGTTTTTTTTTGTAAATTGGGGGGCGTTGCTTATTTCGTTGGCGGTGGCATTTTGGACTCAAGGTGCCATACGACATCGCCCTGCGGGGTTGGTCGCTGTTTCATTTGGCGGCGATGGTTTTTGCACCCAAGAGCCATACGACATCCCCCTGCGGGGGCTGCCGGTCACTTATATGAACGCGCCCCGCCCTCCCATGGAGCGCGAGACGTCGAAGAAGTCTTGCGGGGTGGGGCAAAACTGCCCTGGCGGTAAGGGGCCCCTCC
>NZ_JBFTSF010000035.1:0-44114 GCF_056399905.1 Cupriavidus sp. 01L46 | reverse complement strand
GCGCGGGCACCAGCCACCGCGCGCGCTGGCTGGCCTTGCGCCAAACGCTTGCCGCGCAGGGCGTGGGCAGCGTTGCCATCGATTTTTCCGGACACGGCGATAGCTCGGCGCGCACGCCGAACTCGCTGGCCAAGCGCCTGCGCGAGGCCCAGGCGGCACTGGCGCACCTTGACGGCACCGGCCCCCGGGCCGTGATTGGCATCAGCATGAGCGGGGAAATCGCCGTGCGGCTGGCCGCCGATCCGCGCAACCGCATTGGGCGGCTCCTGACGCTAGTGGGCGCCGCCTATGACCCCGCCGCGTTCGAGCTCCCCTTCGGCCCGGCCTTTACGGCAGTGCTGCGCACCCCCGGCAGCTGGCGCGCCTCGCTCGCCTTCGACCTCATTGCCGGGTTCCGCGGCCGCCTGACGCTGGTGCGCGGCGCCGAGGATGCGGTCATTCCACCCGGCATCGCCGATGCGCTCGCCGAACGCGCCGTCCTGGCCGAGCGCGTGGAGGTGATCGACCTGCCGGATACCGGCCACTTGCTGGGCGAGGCCTGGCAGAACCAGCCCGGCTTTGCCGGCAGGCTGAGCGCGATCGCGCTGCGCGCCGTGGGCGCCTGAGCGGGCACTTGAAAGTCCGGCGCGAGATCGCCCCGCCCGATTCACGTATGATGCGGCCTTTCGCTTCTCGCAGCCTTTGCCGCCCCCGCTTCCTTCATGGCTCTTAAATCCACCATCTACAAGGCCGAACTGTCCGTATCCGACATGGATCGGCCCTATTACGGCAGCCACGCCCTGACCATTGCCAAGCACCCGTCGGAAAACGACGCGCGCATGATGGTGCGGTTGCTGGCCTTTGCCTGCGAAGCCAGCGACACCTTGACCTTCACCCGCGGCCTGGACGAGCCCGACGAGCCGGACCTGTGGGAAAAAACCCTCACCGGCGACATCGCACACTGGATCGAGCTGGGCCAGCCCGACGAATCGCGCCTGAAGCGCGCCGCGGCCCGTGCCGATCGCGTCACCGTGTTCACCTACAATGGTGCGAGCGCGCGTGAATGGTGGAAGGGCATGGCCGGCAAGGCGGGCAAGCTGCGCAACGTGACCATTTACAATGTGCCGGCCGAGGCCGTGGAAGCACTTGCTGCCCTGGCCCAGCGCGCCATGCGGCTGTCGGTGACGATCCAGGATAGCGAGATCTGGGTCAGCGACGACGACCATAACGTCCGCATCACGCTCGAAGTCCTGCAACAGCCCGCGGGCTGAGCCAAACCCGTTCAACCAATCCGCCCGGTGCGGCCGGTTTGCCGCCGGCCTCACCGAACCCGTGACCCTCGCTGATACAGCACAAGGAAGCCATCCATGAATACCACTCCCTCCGGCCTGCAATTTGAAGACACCGTCACCGGCGAAGGCGCCGAAGCCACGGCAGGCAAGCATGTCACGGTGCACTACACCGGCTGGCTCTACGAAAACGAGCAAGCCGGCCGCAAGTTCGACTCGAGCAAGKACCGCAACGACCCGTTCGTGTTCCCGCTGGGCGCCGGCCACGTCATCCGCGGCTGGGATGAAGGCGTGCAAGGCATGAAGGTTGGCGGCACCCGCCGCCTGGTGATCCCGGCCGAGCTGGGCTACGGCGCGCGCGGCGCGGGCGGCGTGATCCCGCCGAACGCCACGCTGCTGTTCGAAGTGGAACTGCTGGCAGTCTGATCGCCTGGCCGCCGCTACGGCAGCGGCCAATCGCATCCATCCGCACCTTGCGCGGATAACGCAAGCAAGAGGGGCGCCCACGGGCGCCCCTCTTTGCATTGCGCCGCGGACAGGCCGCGATCAGAAACTGATCGCGGCGTTGCCCACGTCGACCCGGACCTTGTCGCGGTCCAGCAGGCGGGCGGCATGGCGGGCGTAGTCCTGGGCCCACGCGGCATCGCCGCTGAAGCGCTGCTCGCCGGAGAACTTGGCCACGCTGAGGATCTTGTCGATCACCAGCACCTTGCCTACCGGACTGGAGGCCTGGCAATCGAGCTCGGCGTATTCGCGGTCGAACCAGCGCCAGCCGGCATCCTCGGTGACCGCAGCCAACTCTGCGTCGCCAATGGTGAAGCCAAATTCCTTGCCGGTACCGAAAACTACCGTGAGCGTGCGCGCCATAGCCTGTTCTCCTGGTTGATGCCACATTGTAAAGACATAGCAGGCGATACCGCCACCTTGCCCAGCAGATAGTGCCAGCCCGCGACAGGAATCCCTGCGTCACCCGGACAATTCGCAGCGCGGTGCCAGCACCGCCTGCGCCACCTCGGCGCCGGGCTGCTGCGCGAAGGCGACCCAGGCCAGCCTGTGCGGGTCGGCCCCGGCTGGCAGCGGCACGCTGCCTGACCAGGCCAGCCCCTCGGCCGGCACCGCGAAGGGGCCCAGCCAGAGCCGCACGACACGCTCGTGGTGCAGCGTGGCGCCCTGGTTCTCGCCGGCCTTCACCGACGACACCAGCCCGTCCTCGACCAGCGCGGCATAGGCTTGCAGTGGCCCGGAGCGGACCGCCGGTGTCACGTTCAGCGCGACCTGCACCTGTCCGGCGGCGAGCGCCTGCCAGCCCAGCCGAAGCGAGGCGCCGGGCGCTTGCGCGTTGATCTCGGCGACGCGCGCCGCGACCTCGCCTGCATCGTGCCAGCGGCGCTGCTCGCGCGCGCCGATAAACACCTCGGGCGTATATACCGTATGACTGCCGACGGCGCCCGCGAGCGTACGCTGGCGGGCGGTGAACACCGGGCTGGCAAAGCGGTCGCGCCAGCCCAGGCTGTCCCAGTAGTCGACGTGCAGCGCCAGCGCCAGTGCCTGCGAGGCCGGCAGCCGAGCGGCCTGCGCGCCGAGCCAGTGATCGGCCGGCGGACAGCTGCTACAGCCCTCCGAGGTGTAGAGCTCGATCAGCGCCAGCCGCTGGGGCGGGCTGTCGTGCAGGCATGCGGCCGGCACGGCGCCGGCCGCCGCGCGCACCGGGCCGGCCAGCGCGGCGAACATCAGCACCGGCGCCCAGCGCGCCGGCAAGGACCTGGGCTTGCAGGATTTCCAGGATGGGGGGCACGGCCCGGCTTGCCGGTGCGCGATGGCATCGGCCTGCGCCGATTGTTCGAGATGCTTGTGCATGCTGGACCTCCGAAGGCTGCCTGACCGTTGTCAGTCGCATACAGCCTGCCGGACCTTACAGACATTTCTGCGTGCCATGTGGTTTCCATGCCGCCTGCCGCGCAGCTTTGGATTATGCTTGCATCATGGCCATCACCCGACAAGATCTCGAAACAGATCGGCTGCGTGCTTCTCTTTGCAGCACGCCGGTGGCTTCCTCGCTACTTCCCGAAGACGTTTTCGAACGCTCTCTGCGCGCTACGCTGGACCAGCGGCCGGATACGCCCGGGCTGGCCGGCGATGTCCTGCTGTTCGGCTATGGCTCGCTGATCTGGAACCCGATGGTGATTCACACGGACCGCCAACTGGCTACCGTGCATGGCTACCACCGCGGCTTCTACCTGTACTCGCGCATCAACCGGGGCACCTGGGACGACCCGGGCCTGGTGCTCGCGCTGGACCGCGGCGGCTCGTGCCTGGGCGTTGTCTTCCGCATCCCCCATCACATGATCGAGCAGGAATTCCGCCTGCTGTGGCGCCGCGAGATGCTGACCGGCGCCTACCATCCGCGCTGGCTCAATGTGAAGATGGCCGGCAGCCCGCCGCAGCGCGCCCTGGCCTTCGTGATGAACCGCGAGCACGAAGCCTATGCCGGACGCTTGCCGGACGACCGCGTGGTGGCCCGCCTGCGCCACGCCTGCGGCMTGTATGGCCCGGCCCGCGAATACCTGCAGCAGACGCTGCTTGGCCTTGCCACCAACGGGGTCGAAGACCCCTACCTGGGCCGGCTCTGGCGCCGGCTGCAGGATACGGATGCCACGGCCGCACAGGCTGTCAGCGAACCCGCCTGACCCAGGAACGACCAGGATGCCACGCCCTGCCGCCCGCCCCCGCCGACTGGTGCTTGCCGAAGTGCTGGGGCTCACCGGATTGCTGATGGGCGGCGCCCTGCTGGCCGGCCCCGGCGGATCGACGCTGGCGGCGCGCCCGGCCAACAGCGGCCCGGCCCAGTCATCGCCGCGCTCGCACGGGCAAGGCGCTGCCGGCTCCACCGCTCCCGCGCACGACGGCGTTGGCGGGCTCGACCGCAATCTCCTTGCCGCGGCAACACTGGGAGACCTCGAACTGGTCAAGCGCTTGCTGGCTTCGGGCGCTTCCGCGCAGGCCGCCGACGAACGCGGCCGCAGCGCCTTGCTGGTGGCGGTCTATAGCCGCCATACCGAGGTCGCCAAGGCGCTGGTGGCGGCTGGCGCCGATGTCAACCACAAGGACATGGAATCCAACAGCCCCTTCCTGCTGGCCGCGTCCACCGGGCAGCTCGAGCTGGTGCAACTGGCGCTGGCGCATGGGGCCGACATCAACAGCACGGACAGCTATGACAACACTGCCCTGATCGCCGCGTGCGAGCATGGCAATACCGAAGTGGTGAAGGTGTTGTTGAAAGCCGGTGTGGCGGTCGACCATATCAACCGCCAGGGCTGGACCGCCTTGCTGGAGACCATCGTCATGGGCGATGGCAGCGCGCGGTATGAAGACACGGTGCAGTTGCTGCTGGACGCGGGCGCGGACGCCAACCTCGCCGACCGGGATGGCACCACCCCGACCCGGCACGCCCGCGAGCGCAGCTACAAGACCATGGTGAAGATGCTGGTGCGCGTGCGCGGGCACTGACGCGGGCCCGGATGTGCCCGCGCATCCCGCCGATGCGGCGCTACCCGCTCAGGCCACTCAGGCCGCTGCCGGCTTCGACTCTGCGCTGCGCGCGTTCTCGCTCTCCTGCAGCGCGCGCCACATCACCTTGCCCGTGCCCGACTTGGGCAGCGCGTCGACAAACTCCACCACGCGCGGGTACTTGTAGGCCGCCATGTTTTCCTTGGCCCACTCGATGATTTCCTCGGGCGTGGTCTTGCCCTTGGCGTGCGTCTTGAGCACCACCACCGCCTTCACGGTTTCGCCCCGATACGCATCGCGCGTGCCGATGATGCAGGCCTCCTGCACGTCGGGATGCTTGTACAGCAGGTTCTCCACCTCAGCCGGCCACACCTTGAAGCCCGACGCGTTGATCATGCGCTTGAGCCGGTCGGTGATGAAGTAGTAGCCCTCTTCGTCCATGCGGCCCAGGTCGCCGGTACGGAAGAAGGTCTTGCCATCGAACTCGATGAAGGCATCGCGCGTGGCATCCGGCTTGCCCCAGTAGCCCTTGAACACCTGCGGGCCGCACACGATGATCTCGCCGGTCTCGTTGACCGCCACTTCCTCGAGCGTGACCGGATCGATCACGCGCGCGTCGGTATTGAAGGTGGGCACGCCCAGGCACTGCAGCTTGGGCCGGTCGCCCGGATTGCTGTGGGTCGGCGCCATGGTCTCGGACAGGCCATAGCCTTCAATGTAGTTAAGGCCGAACTGCTGCTTCAGGCGCTCCGCTACCGCCTGCGGCATGGCCGCGCCGCCGCCGCCGATATAGCGCAGGCTCGACAGGTCGAACTGGTCCAGGTTCGGGCTGCCCAGGAAGTCGATCACCATGGTCGGGATATTGGTCCAGTGCGTGATCTGGAAGCGCGAGATCAGCCGGCCCGCGACTTCGCGGTCCCAGCGCGGCAGCATCACCACGGTAGCGCCGCTGTAGATCGGGCCGTTCATGCCGTACTGCATGCCGGTCACGTGAAACAGCGGCAGCACCGCCAGGATCGTCGATTCCGCGCCGCTGCCGCTCCAGATGCCGCCGCCGATCACGTTATGCATGACGGAGCGGTGAGTGTGGATGCAACCCTTGGGAAAGCCGGTGGTGCCAGAGGTGTAGGGCATCACCGCCATATCGTCCGGGCCCGCGGTATGCGGGCCAGGCACCAGTTGCGCGGCAAGCGCCTCGGCCCAGGGGGTGGCGCCGGCCGGCAGCGGATGCTGCGTGGTCAGCCAGGCGCCCGGTGCGTCTTCGGGGTTCTCGTAGGTGGCCGGCAGCGCATCGCTGTATTGCGTGACMAGCAGGTGCTGCAGGCGCTGCTCGGGCGGCAACTCGTCATTGGCCTGCTCGGCGCCCATGGCCAGATCCGCGCTGCAGATCGCCACGCTGGCCTGCGCGTCGGTGATGTAGTGCTTGAATTCCTCAGACCGGTTCATCGGATTGACCGGCACGACCACGGCATCCKCGCGCAGGATCGCGTAATAGGCAATGATGAACTGCGGGCAGTTCTGCATATACAGCAGCACCCGGTCGCCCTTCTTCACKCCGGCCTTTTGCTGCAGCCAGCCCGCCATGGCACTGGCCTGGGCTTCCAGCGCCCGGAAGGTGATGGCATTGCCGAAATACCGGATAGCCGCCTTGTCGGCGTAGCGATGGGCGGAGACCACCAGGTTGTACCAGAGCGAGGTCTCCGGCAGCACGATCTTGGTAGGCACGCGCTTGGGCCAGAACTGGAAATGCGGGCGTGCGGGCTGGGGGGTCTGCATAAAGGTCTCCTGTGCGGTCTATCCGACCTGATCTTGGATGCGAGGCGAGAGGTGAATCTGGCGAAACCAGCAATCAGTCGAGCAATATAACCGAACGACCGTTCTTTTTTCAATCCATCGCTTACCCTTGCCTGCGCCAGCATCCATGCCGCGCAGCGTGCAAAGGTTGCATTCGGCGGGGCGGTCCTAATATGAGAGGCAAGACGTCTTTGCGCGAGTGGAGCCATTCGCGCCGGCGTTCCACACTCCGAGGCCAAACCATGAGCGACGTAACCCTGCAGAATTTTGACGCCAACGTGATCGAGACGTCGCGCCACATCCCCGTGCTGGTGGATTTCTGGGCACCGTGGTGCGGCCCTTGCCGCACCTTGGGGCCGATGCTGGAAAAGCTTGAGGGCGAGGCGGCCGGCAAATGGCGGCTGGCCAAGGTGAACGTGGATGAGAACCAGGAGCTGGCCTCGCATTTCGGCGTGCGCAGCATTCCCCACGTGGTGGCGTTCGCCGACGGCCAGGCGGTGGACCAGTTCACCGGCGTGCTGCCGGAATCCGGGCTGCGCGAGTTTATTGCCCGCGTGATGCCGGATCCGGGCAGGGTGGCCCTGCGTGMCGCCCGCGCCGCCGCAGCCGCGGGCGACCGCGAGGCGGCCAGGTCGGCGTTCCAGGCGGCGCTGGCGTTCGACCCCGGCTTCGATGCGGCGCGCCTTGAATACATTGGCTTCCTGCTGGATGAAGACGCGCTGGACCAGGCCCAGGCCGAGTTCGGCATGCTCTACCCCGACGCGGCCCAGGAGGACGGCTACGCGGCGCTCGCCACCCGGATCGAGGCCATGCGCGGCGCCTCCGGCCTGCCCGACTCGGCCACCCTGGCGGCCCGCGTCGCCGACACCCCCGGCGACCTGCAGGCGCGGCTGGACCTGGCGCGCGCGCTGATCGCGCACAGGCAATATGAGCCGGCGCTGGAGCAACTGCTGGCCATCGCGCGCACGGATCGCACCTTCGAGGACGATATCGGCCGCACGGCCATGTTGTCGGTATTCAAGCTGATGAGCGATCAGCCCGACGTGGTGTCGCGCTATCGCCGGCTGCTGGCCTCGGCGCTCAATTAAACTGGCGGGTGAACGCGGCGGGCCGAGCCCGCCGTTCTATTTCCCTGCAACCTCCCTGTTCCGCCGTGACTGCCTCCCCGCCCCGCCTGATCGACTTCCAGACCGACCCCGAACCGCTGCCCGGCCACGATCGCCCACGCCCAGACCGGCTGGTTGCCGGCAACCCGGAGCGCACCACCTGGACGCACTACAGCGCCAGCCAGGGCGATTTCGATTGCGGCATCTGGGCTTGCGAGCCGGGCGCGTGGCGCATTGCGTTTCCGGCCGGCAAGGAGGAGTTCTTCCATGTCATCAGCGGCCGTCTGCGCATCAGCGACGACGCGGGCAACGCCCGTGAATTCGGGCCCGGCGACGCCTGCGTGATCCCGGCCGGCTTCACCGGCCTGTTCGAGGTGCTCGAACCGGTGCGCAAGCACTTTGTCGTGCTGGATCGGGCTGCCGCCGACGCAATCTAGGCAATCGGGCCATCCAGGTCATCCGGCCATCTAGCCCGCCTGCTCCGACGGCGCCTCGATCAGGCTAAAGCCGTTCTCGCGCATGTGGTTGACCATCATCGCGTCCATCGCCTTCACGTGCTGGTCGAACCAGCCGGGCAGCTCCGACAAGAGCCGCCGGCCCAGCGCCAGGTCGCCCTCGGCCACCTTGTCGCGCACCGCGCCGGCCACCGCCAGCACCTGCTCGTGCTCGCCGCGGTGGCAATGCTGCGGGCCGAAGGCCATCGCCTCCATCCAGGCTTCCTCCTGGCCGAAATGATGGCGGGTGTGGTCGATCCACTCGTCCAGGGCCGCCAGGAAGCCCGCATCGTCGGCGCGCGTGGCGGCGTCCAGCAGTTGGACGAATTCGGCGTGGGTGGCATCGGTGACCGGCTCGCCCAACAGCAGGTCGGGGGCCAGCGTGGCGGTGCCAGGCGAAGAGGAATCGGTCATATCGGAAGGGACAAAATCACGCAAACCGCAAGGATACCGAATCCGCGGCGGCTCGGACTGATCCAGGACAAAGCGCGGCGCCGCCAAGGCCGCCGGCACGCGCAGGGTATGCTCAAGGCTGGCCCTATCACCGCACCAGGCTGATCCCTGGCTTCCCATGCCCCGACTGCTCTTCTTCTGCGGCCATGCCGGCACCGGCAAGACCACCCTGGCCCACCGCCTGATCGGCCCACTGATGCAGGCCACCGGCGAGCCGTTCTGCCTGCTCGACAAGGACACGCTCTACGGTGGCTACAGCGCCGCGGCCATGKGCGCGCTGACCGGCGACCCGAACGACCGCGACAGCCCGACCTACCTCAAGCACCTGCGCAATGCGGAATATCATGGCCTGCTGGATACCGMGCGGGAGAACCTCGCGCTGGGCATCAGCGTGATCGTGGTGGGCCCGCTATCGCGCGAGGTGCGCGACCACCTGCTGCACGATCCCGATTGGCTGCGCGTGCCCGCCGGCACCATCGTGCGCACCCTGTGGGTGCACCTGCCGGAGGATGAGGCCCATGCGCGCATCGTCAAGCGCGCCAACCCCAACGATGCCTACAAGCTGGCGCACTGGGACGACTACCGGACCCGGCGCTTCATGCCCGAGCCGGCGCTGTACCCCGAGCTGGCCTACTTCGACAATACGGCGCCGGACGACACCGCGCTGAACGCCCTGCTCGCCACGCTCGCGGCGTAGCCAGCCGCCGCGATGCTCATTCCGGCGCCGTCGGAACGTCCGGCGCCGTGAGGGCGGCCAGCACGCTGGACGCCGCCACCATCCCGAACACCGCGGTGACCGCCACCGAGGAGCCGAAGCCGGCGCAGGCCAGCCCCTGCGGGCCGGCCGGGGACTCGGCCGAGGCGCCTGGCGCGGCTTCCGGGGCCTCGTCGATCTCGCAGGACTGCTGCTCGGGCTCCGGATAGCGCAGCGGCTCGTCGGAGAAGACCGCGTCGATGCCGAACTTGCGCTTGGGGTTGCGTGGCCAGCCCCAGTCCTTGCGCAGGGTGGAGCGCACCTTGGCCAGCAGCGGATCCTGCACAGTGCGGGAGAAGTCCACCACGCGGATGCGGGTCGGGTCGAGCTGGCCGCCGGCGCCGCCGCAGGTGATGATGCGCCGGCCCACGCGGCGGGCCCAGCCCAGCATGGCGATCTTGACCTTGACCGAGTCGATCGCATCAATGATGTAGTCGTGCCCGTCGAGCAGTTCGACAAGGTTTTCMGGGGTCACGAAATCGTCCACCTCGGTCACCCGGCAGCGCGGGTTGATCTGCACCATGCGCTCCGCCATGGCCTGCACCTTGGCGCGGCCATAGGCGTCGCCCAGCGCGTGGATCTGGCGGTTGGTGTTGGACACCGCGATATGGTCAAGATCGATCAGCGTGACGCGGCCGACCGCGTTGCGCGCCAGCGCCTCGGCCGCCCAGCTGCCCACCCCGCCGATGCCAACCACGCACACGTTGGCCGCCTCCAGCCGCGCCAGGCCCGCCGCGCCGTACAGGCGCGCCACGCCGCCGAAGCGCCGGTGGTAGTCGTCATCCTCCGGGCTCTCGTGGGTAAGGGCAGGCGGCAGTGGTGCCAGCTCCGGTTCCGGCGGGGTGGAGGTTGCGGGGACGGGGTTGCTCATTTCTACGCTCGAAACTGGCTGAATTGGAGGACACTGCAGGGGAAAAGCGCGCATTGCCGCACCTTGTCAGCCAAGCGCCGACAGGGGAGCGGGGCGCGCAACTATACAATACCCATAGCAGTGGTTCGATCGCCGCATTGTCTCGCAGAGCGCGCGCGGCTGCCGGCGCCAACCAGGAAACCGATCCCATGCCCCTGCGCCGCAAGGCCGTTCTCTGGAGTGTACTGACACCGCTGGTGCTGATCGCGGCGCTTGTCGTGATCATTCTGACCTTCGACTGGAACCGCCTCAAGCCGTGGCTGAACCAGAGGGTTACCGAGGCCATCGGCCGGCCCTTTGCCGTCAATGGCGACCTCACCCTGACCTGGCGCAGCGCCGAGGGCGAGACCGGCTGGCACACCTGGGTCCCCTGGCCACGCCTGTCTGCGCGGGATATCACCGTCGGCAACCCGGAATGGGCACACGAGGCCAACTTTGCCACCGTGCGCGAGCTGATCTTCGTGTTACGCCCGCTGCCCCTGCTATCGCACCAGATCTCGATCCCCAGCATTACCGTCGACAGCCCCGCGGTCTGGCTGGAGCGGCTKGCCGACCAGCGCAACAACTGGACCTTCGTCACGCCCGCCGGCAAGGCGCCATTGCCATGGCGGCTCGACATCGGCGAGATCTCGCTGGCGCGCGGCGACCTGGCGCTGAACGACCAGGCAATGAAGATTGAGCTGCAGGCGCGCCTGGACACCATCGGCGACGCCGCCCTCTACGACAAGACCCGCGACGGCGCCCTGATCGCGCCCCCGGCATCCAGCACGGCCAGCGCCGTCGGCAACGCCAGCCTGCGCTATGGCCTGCGCTGGAAGGCCACGGGCCGCTACAACCAGGCCACCATCAATGCCACCGGCAAGGCCGGCACCGTGCTTAGCCTGCGCGACACGCAGGATCCCTTCCCGCTCCAGGCCGATATGCGGGTGGGCAACACCCGTGCGGTCGTGGAGGGCACGCTGACCAACCCCGCCCACCTGGGCGCGCTCGACATGCACCTGCAGTTGTCCGGCGACAACATGGCCAAGCTGTACGCGCTGACCGGCATCGTGCTGCCGAGCACCCCGCCCTACGAGACCAGCGGCCGGCTGGTTGCCACCTTGCGCAAAGGTGCTTCCGTGTACCGGTACGACAAGTTTTCCGKGCGCGTCGGCGGCAGCGACCTGAACGGCTCGCTCACCTATACGCAGCGCCAGCCACGCGCCCTGCTGTCGGGCGAACTGGAATCGAAGCAACTGCGCTTCGAGGACCTGGCTCCGCTGATCGGTGCGGATGCCAAGCCCGGGCAGGCAGCATCCGACAGCACGGTGCGCCAGCCCGCCGACAAAGCGCTGCCGGTGGCGCCGTTCCGCACCGAGCGCTGGGACAGCATCGACGCCGACGTGAAGTTCACCGGCCAGCGCATCATCCGCACCGCCGACCTGCCGATCACCGACCTCGTCACCCACCTCAAGCTCGACGATGGCGTGCTGACGCTGGACCCGCTGAACTTTGGCGTGGCCGGCGGCAACCTGATGTCATCGCTGCAGCTCAACGGCAAGCGCGAGCCGCTCGCTGCCACCATCGACATGAAAGCGCGTCACCTCCAGCTCAAGCAATTGTTCCCGAAGTTCGAGTCGATGCGCGCCAGCGTGGGTGAGGTCAACGGCAGCGCCARGCTGAGCGCCACCGGCAACTCAGTGGCGGCCTTGTTGGGCTCGTCCAATGGCGAGGCCAAGCTGCTGGTGGAAAACGGCACGGTCAGCAAGTTCCTGCTCGAGGCGATGGGCCTGAACGTGGGCAGCGTGGTGATCTCCAAGCTGTTCGGCGACAAGCCGGTGCAGATCCATTGCGGCGTCAGCGATTTCAGCTTCACCAACGGCGTGGCGCGCTCGCGTGTCTTCGTCATCGACACCCAGGACGCCGTGATCGACACCAGCGGCGCCATCGACCTTGGCAGCGAGCGGCTAGCGCTCACCGTGCGGCCGGATTCCAAGGGCCTGCGCATCTTCTCGCTGCGCTCGCCGCTCTACGTGGGCGGCACGCTGAAGAAGCCTTCGGTCAGCCCGGACATCGGCGTGCTGGCCTTGCGCGCCGGCGGCGTTGTGGCACTGGCGCTGGTAGCGCCGGTGGCCACGGCAGTCCTGCCCCTGATCGATCTATCGGCTGCACCCGACAGCCAGTGCGGCAAACTGCTGGCGGAGATTCGCACGCGCCCGACCGCGCCGCCGCCTGGGCAGGCCTACCGCGACCCGAAGGCCGGCAAGACCAGCCAGGCGGCCGGCCCTGCCCCTTCGCCGGACGCGCAGGCCGCGCCTGCCGCTTCGGCACCCGTCAAGCGTGCGGCRCCGTCGCGCCCCGCCGCATCCGACCGGCCAGCGCCAGGCAATTCGCTCTATCAGGGCGGCTAACCGGCGGTTCCGCGCCCGGTTTCAAGCCCGGTTTCAAGCCGGACGTTGCCTGTTTGCGACACCGTGCGCCCCCCTTCTGCCACCGACGCAATTACGCAACACTTTGGTGCATTGCAACGCAAGGCATCGTTGTGCATCGCCCACATTCGACCGCATAATTAAACGGCCATTTACAACGAAGTTCTCAATACGTGGCATGAAGCGGATGTCTGGCTCCGATGCATTTCGAGGCTGGCGTCCTTCTCAGGGTGCGGTTTCGGCCGCACTTGTTTTTCCCGATTCCCTTCCAGCCCCCGCCCCTGCATGACGCCGCTACATGCCACCGTCCCGCCGATCAGCTGCCTGATCGCACTAACGGTGTGCAACCACGTAGCCTTCAATGCCAGCCGCGTGGTGGTTTCCCTGTTTGCCCTCTCGCTCAAAGCGTCGACCGTCACGCTCGGCATCCTGATGTCGCTCTATGCGCTGCTGCCGATGCTGCTGGCGATCCATGCCGGCAAGCGCATCGACGAGATCGGGCCGCGCAAGCCGATGACCGCAGGCTCCGTGATGGTAGTCGCGGGCACGCTGCTGCCGGCGGTGTGGCCGGGCATCGCGGCGCTCTACCTTTCCTGCGCGCTGATCGGCGTCGGCTTCATGCTGGTGCAGGTCGCCATGCAGTTGCTGATCGGGCAGATTTCCACCGATGGCACGCGGCTGCGCAACTACACGCTCCAAGCGCTGGGATTCTCGTTCTCCGGCACGCTGGGCCCGGTGATGATGGGCTATGTGATCGAGCACGCTGGCTACCGCCCGGCTTTCTTTGTGCTGGTGGCGGTAGCGGCCGCAGGGCTGGTCGGCCTGTACTTCATGCGCGGGCGGCTGCCGGCACGCGGTGGGCGCGCCGCGCGCGGCGCCATCGTGGACGGCACCCGCAACTCCACACTGGGCTTGCTTGCCCACCCGGAGTTGCGCGCGGTCTTTATCGCCAGYGCGGTCCTGTCGGCAGCCTGGGACCTGCACGCCTTCCTCATTCCCATCCAGGGCACCCGGGTTGGCCTCTCGCCGTCGTCGGTCGGCTGGGTGCTGGGCGCCTTCGCCATTGCCACCTTCGCCATCCGTGTGGCAATGCCGCTGGTATCGCGCCGGCTCTCGGAGTGGAAGGTGATTCGGGTCGCACTGCTGGTCGGGGCGGTGGCCTACCTGCTCTACCCCTTCGCGGCCGAGTTCTGGCTGATGTGCTGCCTGGCCTTCCTGCTGGGCTTGGCGCTCGGCAGCGCCCAGCCCAACGTCATGAACATCCTGCACACGGCCTCGCCCACCGGGCGCGCCGGCGAGGCCCTGGGATTGCGCTCGGCCGTGCTCAATACCAGCCAGGTGGTGTGGCCGCTGACCTTCGGCGTGGTCGGCACGGCGCTTGGCATGCTGCCGATTTTCCTGTCGATGGCAGGGGCGATGGGCGTGGCCGGCTATTACTCGCGCGGCCAGGCCCGCAAGCTGCCCCAGCCGCCGGCCTGAGGCGCCCACGGCATCGCGCATGAGTTGCGTAGGCGCAAATGCGGTCCGCTGCGCTTTCGCTATACTCAAATCAGACAGGCCGCCGGCGCCGTGCATGCTTGCCTCGCGCGCGGCCTGCTGACTCGATACCTGATCTGACATGACCCAACTCGCCGACCTCCGCCGCACCTACGTACTCGGATCGCTGTCCGAATCCGACGTGGCGCCCGATCCCATCAGCCAGTTCCAGCGCTGGTTCGATGAAGCCATCCACGCCAAGCTCCCGGAACCCAATGCCATGACGCTGGCCACCGTCGACGCCGACGGCCAGCCCTCGGCACGCATTGTGCTGCTCAAGGCCATGGACACCCAGGGCTTTACGTTCTTCACCAACTACGAAAGCCGCAAGGGCCTGGACCTTGCCGCCAACCCGCGCGCAGCGCTGCTGTTCCACTGGGTGCAACTGGAGCGCCAGGTGCGCGTGGAAGGACGCGTTGAAAAAGTTACCGAGAGCGAGAGCGATGCCTACTACGCGACGCGTCCGCTCGGCTCGCGCCTCGGGGCATGGGCCTCGGAGCAGAGCCGCGAGGTGGCGGACCGCACGGTGCTGGAGCAGCGCGAAGCGGATTTCCGCGCCAAGTTCGGCGATAACCCGCCGCGGCCGGCGCACTGGGGCGGGTACCGCCTGGTGCCGACCCGCATCGAGTACTGGCAGGGACGCCCGTCGCGCCTGCACGACCGGATCGCCTACCGCCTGGCGCCGGACGGCAGCTGGCAAATCGTGCGTCTGTCGCCCTGAGCGCCCTGAGCGCGGTGCCGCCGGCCGGCAAGGCCGCGCACTGCACAAAATTAGGAATTGTCGTAAAGTGAGTCAGGGTCGCTTTCCGGTTTTGTGAGGAGKCGGCCACCAGGAGCAGGCCCCGCCTRCCCTGTGCTGTAGTTCGAGGAGTGTGCCGCAACCATCAGGAGGGAGGCCGCATGTTTTTCAAGCAAGCACTGGACAAGCAACTGGACCACTGGATCGCCGATCTGCGCGATCGGGCCAACCTCCCTGTGAGGCTGCGGCTATGGAACGGCAACGAGTATCCGCTCGGCCGCTTCGAACATCCCGCGGTGACCCTGACCATACGCGAGGCGGGTGCCCTGCCCCTGCTGCTCACGCCCAGCCTGGACAACCTCGGCGAAGCCTATGTCCAGGAAAAGATCGACCTCGACGGCACGCTCAGCGACATCATCGCCGTGGCTTACCGCTTCTCGGCTGCCGCCAGCGCGCAGGCCGGTGGCGCACTGGCACGGGTGGCCCAGCATTTCGCCCACACCAAGGCCGCGGACAAGGCCTCGATCCAGTATCACTACGACGTATCGAACGAGTTCTACCGGCTCTGGCTGGACCCGGGCATGGTGTACTCCTGCGCCTACTTCGAGCATGGCAATGAAGACCTCGCCACCGCGCAGCGCAAGAAGATCGACCACATCCTGACCAAGATCCGGCTGCAGCCCGGACAGACCTTGCTCGACATCGGCTGCGGCTGGGGCGCGCTGGTCATCCGCGCGGCGCAGAAGTTCGGCGCGCGCTGCGTGGGCATCACGCTGTCGCAGAACCAGTTCGACCTGGCGACCGAACGCGTCAGGCAGGCAGGCCTGTCCGATCGCATCGAGATCCGTTTGCAGGATTACCGCGACACTGCCGGCACCTTCGACCGCATCACCAGCGTCGGCATGTTCGAGCACGTTGGCAAGAACAACCTGCCCGCCTATTTCGGCCGCATGCGCGAGTTGCTCGCCGATGATGGCTTCGCCATGAACCACGGCATCACCTCGCCCGACCCCGACAGCGGCGCCACGCCCATGGACGGCTCCGAGTTCATGGACCGCTACGTGTTCCCGCAGGGCGAGCTGCCGCACATCGGCATGGTGCTCAACACCCTGCAGCGCGGCGGCCTGGAGGCCACCGATGTGGAGTTGATGCGCGGCCACTACCGGCGCACGCTGCAACATTGGGCGGACAACTTCGAAGCGCAGGGTGATACCATCCGCGCCATGGTGGGCGAGAAGAAATACCGCATCTGGCGCGTCTACCTGGCAGGMTGCGGCCATGCCTTCGATACCGACCAGATGTCGATCTACCAGGTGGTTTGCCACAAGGCCGGCCTCTCGTCGCAGAGCTTGCCCTGGTCGCGCCGCTATATCTACGACAATTCGCTTGACTGAAAATCGGCTTGACTGAAGACCTGTTCGGCGGCCTGCTGGAGCCGCCAGGGGTGGCCGCTGCCGGCAATGCCGCACCGCTTGCCACAGCCACCCCGGCCRGTGCCGCCGGCACCAAGCCATCCCGCGGCAAGAGCGTGCTGGCGCCGCCCCCGGACCCCGCCCTGCTGGCACTGGCGCAACGCCTGCCGGCCGGGCTGCATCTCGGCACGTCGTCATGGTCTTATAGCGGCTGGAACGGATTGGTCTATCAAGGCGAGTACACGGACAGCCTGCTCTCGCGCAAAGGCCTGGCCGCCTACTCGCAGCATCCCTTGCTGCGTGCCGCCGGCATCGATCGCGGGTTCTACGCGCCGATCCCGCTTGCCGACTACGTTGCCTACGCCGCCCAGGTGCCCGCGCACTTCCGCTTCCTGGTCAAGGCACCTGCCAGCGTTTGCGATCCGTGGCTGCGCACGTCCGAAGGCGCCGGCCGGCTGGCCAACGCCAGTTTCCTCGATGCCGAGATCGCCGCACGCGATTTCATCGCGCCGGCCACCGCGGGCCTCGGCGCCAAGTGCGGGCCGCTGCTGTTCCAGCTCTCCCCGCTAGGCGCGATGGCCGCCGACAGCGCCGGCTTCCTGTCGCGGCTCGACGCCTTCCTCGGCGCCCTGCCCGCGCTCGACGCCGCCACGACACCGCACGCCTGCTACGCCGTGGAGTTGCGCGATGCCGCCTTGCTCACGCCGCGCTTCATCAAGCTGCTGCGCGCACGCGGCGTGCGCTTCTGCCTGTCCGCGCGCGAGCGCATGCCGCCGGCCGAACGGCAACTGCCGGCACAAGCACTCATGGACGAGGGCGCACCAGGACCGCTGGTGCTGCGGTGGATGCTGCATGCGGGCTTTGCCTACGAGCAAGCCGAATCCCGCTACGCGCCGTTTGACCGGCTGATCGACGAAGACCCGCATACCCGCGCGGTGATCGCCGAGCAGGTGGTGCGCACGCTGCGCGCGGGCCAGCCCGCCTATGTCATTGTCAGCAACAAGGCGGAAGGCTCGGCGCCGTTGACTTGTGCGAGGCTGGCCGAGGCCATTGCCGAGCGGCTGGAAGCAAGCTGAGCGCAGGCCAGGCGCATCAGCGATTCAGATGATGCGCGAACTTCTGCCGGAACTTGGCCAGCTTGGGTGAAATCACAAACGAGCAATAGCCCTGGTTCGGGTGGTTCTGGAAGTAATTCTGATGGCCTTCTTCCGCGCGCCAGTACGGTTGCGTGGGCTCGATCTGCGTCACCAGCGGCRCATCGTAGAGCTTGTGCTMCGCCACCTCCCGCATCACATACTCGGCCACCGCACGCTGCGGCTCCGTGTTGGTGAAGATCACCGAGCGGTACTGCGTGCCAACATCGTTGCCCTGCCGGTTGAGGGTGGTGGGATCGTGGATGGCAAAGAAGATCTCCAGGATCTCGCGGAACTTGATCACCGTGGGATCGAAGGTCACGCGCACCACTTCGGCGTGCCCGGTGTCGCCGCCGCACACCTGCTCGTAGGTTGGATGGCTTACGTGGCCGCCGGTATAGCCCGACTCCACGGCCCGTACGCCCTTGACTTGCTGGTACACCGCTTCCAGGCACCAGAAGCAACCACCGCCCAGCGTGGCAATCTCATGCTCGTTGTCCATCTTGATCTCTCCGGCTCGTGACTCGTGACTCGTGACTCGTGACTCGTGACTCGTGACTCGTGACTATTGGTAGCATACTCGTTCGCCATCCGTCACGCCGCCGGAGACTGCAATGGACGCTGCGCCTAGCGGATCGGCAAAGCGACCGGCCGGATCGGCGCGGCGTCGGCCCCACGGAACTTCAATGAGGCGCCGATAAAAGCGAACTGGTAGACGCGCTCGCGCGACAAGGCCTCCAGATTCACCAGCTCGATGATCGGTGCTCCCTGCTGGGCCAGCAAATAGGTATGGACCGGGATGTAGTTGTCGGGCACCTCCGCCGGGAACGTCTCAAAGCTCAGGTTATCTGCCCCCACAACCATCGCCCCCCCTTCTTCGACCAGGAACCTGGCTGCATCCAGTCCCAGGCCAGGCGGGTTGGCCATATAGGCCTGGGCGTTTTCATAGTGCTGCATGCGCCCGGTGCGGATCAGCACCACATCACCCTGCTCCAGCGCCACGCCTTGCTTGTCCAGCGCTTCGCGCAGGTCCTTGCGCGTCACGCGGTAGTTGTCGGGCAGCATGTCCAGCCCCTTGGCCGCGGCCACGTCGATCAGCACGCCACGGGCGACGATCGGCGGCAGCTTCTCCGCGCCCGTCACTTTCCAGCCGCGATCGCCCAGGTGCTCGGCAGCGGAATAACCATTCCAGATCTTGCCGTTCAGGCCGAAGTGGTTCAGCGCATCGATATGCGTGCCCATGTGGGCATACATGGAAACCGCCGAGCCGCTGTAGCTGACATGCCGGTTCATCGCCTCGCCCACCTGCATGGAATCAGCCACCAGGTTGCCGTGCGGGGTATGGGTCATCCACATCTGGTAGGGCGGATCGCCGGCGGCCTGCCAGCTCGGCATGCCGATGAAGTAATCCACCGCCAGGTCGTAGGCCTGCGTGCCGGAAACCCGCGCCATGATGGCAGCGCGCGAGGCCGGGGTGATCAGGTTGAGGCGGCCGATCTCATCCTTGGGGCCCCAGGGGCTGACGCCCACCTGGGGCGCCGCGCTGGCGGCACCGCTCAGTAGCGCGAACAGCAGCGGCAGGGAAAAAGCGGCCAGGCGGCGCGTGGCGCTGGCGGCAGGGGTGAGACGAGAGGACATAGGGGACTCCTGACTGAATTGACGGTTTCCACAGCAACGTGGAAGGCATGCCGCCATCCTATTAGGCATCTGCTGGTAGATAATCTGCGAATTCAGACAAACATATTTAACTGATAGGAAAATATATGGATCTGCTCGCGGCGATGCGCACCTTCCGGCGCGTGGTGGAACGCGATAGCTTCAGCCATGCCGCCGCCGATCTCGGGCAATCGACCGCCGCGGTCAGCAAGCAGGTGCGCCAGCTGGAGGCGCGCCTGGGCGCGCTGCTGATCCAGCGCACCACGCGCCGCATGCGCCTGTCGGAAACCGGCCGCGCCTACTTTGCCGAATGCTGCCGCCTGCTCGACGAGCTCGATGCGCTGGAACGGGCCACGGCCGCTGGCACGGATGAGATCAGCGGCCGCCTGCGCGTGAACGCGCCGCTATCGTTCGGGCTCAAGGTGCTCTCGCCCCTGCTGGTGACGTTCATGGCGCGCTATCCGCAGGTGCAGGTCGAACTGACCCTGGACGACCGCTTGCTGGACGTGGTGTCGGAGGGCTTCGACGTCTCGCTGCGCATCCGCTCGGCATTGACGGACTCGTCCCTCATCGCGCGGCGGCTGGGCGAGGTAGAGCAAACCATCTGCGCCGCCCCCGCCTACCTGGCGGCGCGCGGCACACCGCGCACCGTCGAGGACCTGCGCAGCCACGACTGCCTGGCCTACCAGCTGGCCGACTATCCCGGCAGCTGGCACCTGGAAGGGCCGCAAGGCACCACCAGCATCGAAGTGCCCGCGCGCTTCTCGGCCAACAACAGCCTGCTGCTCAGCGATATGCTGCTGGCCGGGCTTGGCATCGGCGCGCTGCCCTCGTTCATCGCGCTGCCCTTGCTGGCGCGCGGCGAGCTGGTCAGGGTGCTGCCGGAACATGCGCTGGCCGGCCGGAGCATCTATGCGCTCTATGCCAGCCACCGGCACCTGCAACGGAAGGTGGGCGCGTTCGTGGCGTTCCTGGCCGAGGCTCTGCAAGGCCAGCCGGACGCTAGCTTGACGACGCCGCCAACATCGTTCGCAACTGGGGCTTAAGGACCTTGCCAAGCGCGCTCTTGGGCAGGCTATCCACCAGCACCACCCGCTGCGGCAGCTTGAACCGCGCAATCGACAGCGCCAGCGTTTCACGCAGCGCCTCTGGCGCCAGCGCGGCGCGATCCGCGCCGGCGGCAGCCACCACGACGGCAACCGGCACCTCGCCCCAGCGCGCGTCCGGCAGCCCCACCACCGCGCAATCCAGCACGCCGGGCAGGCTCAGCAGCGCGTTCTCGATCTCGGCCGGATAGATGTTCTCCCCGCCCGAAATGATCATGTCCTTGCTGCGGCCGACCACCTCGATGCAACCATCGGCATTGCGATGCGCAAGGTCCCCCGAGCGGAACCAGCCATCGCGGAAATCCGAATGGTCAGGCTGCCGCCAGTAACCCTGCATCAGGTTGGCGCCCGCGAGCCAGAGCTCGCCCACTTCGCCGTCGGCGACCGCATTGCCTTGCGCATCGGCTAGCCGTACCCGCACCTCAGGCTGGGGCCAGCCGGCGTAGCCGGGCCGGGCCCTGGCCTGGTCCAGGCGCAGCACGACCGATACGGGGCCGGTCTCGGTAGCGCCGTAGACCTGCCCGAGCGCGACGCCGCGCGCATGGAAAGCATCGATGTACGCGCGGGGAATAGGCGAGGAGCCTGCCATCACGCCGCGCAGAGATGTGAGATCCGCGCCTGGCCAGCCGGGATGCTCCAGCACGGCGCGCAGCGTGGCTGGCACCATCAGCGACAGCGTGGGCTGGGTCCGCGCGCACGCATCGAGCCAGGCATCCGGCGCGAAACGCTGGTGCAACGTCACCTGCGCCCCGGCCAGCAATGCCGGCAGCGTCTGGATGCACAGGCCACCTACATGAAACAGCGGCAGCACGGACAAGACATGGTCGTCCCGCGTCATGCCGTGCGCCCACCAGCTCGCGCGCGCGTTGGCCAGCAACCCGGCCTGCGTGTGCAGCGCACCCTTGGGATGGCCAGTGGAGCCCGAGGTGTAGACCAGCAGCAGCGGCGCCTCGCCGGGCGGCTGCGATGGCCTCGGCAGGGGGGTGTCCAGCGGCGCCGGCCGGTCGATCAGGCTATCGATCGGCGCCCGCGCGGCTGGCTCCGGCAGGGTAGCTGCCACCGCCGCCGCAGCCTGCGCGTGCGGCACATCGTGGAACAGCACGCGAATGCCCGCATGCGCGGCGATGGCGCTCAGCTCCGGCACGGCCAGCCGGAAGTTCAGCGGCACGAAGATGGCCCCGAGCCTTGCGCACGCGAACAGGATGGCGAGCTGCAGATCGTGGTTCAGGCACAGCGTGCCCACGCGATCGCCCGGCTGCACGCCCCAGGTGCCGGCCAGGTGCGCGCAGACGCGTTCCACGCGGCACCACAGCTTGCCGTAGTCGATGGTGTAGCCGAGGCTATGCAGCGCCGGGCGCAGGGGTGCGGCGCTGACATGCGCATGCAGCGTGCGCAGCAGCGCGCCCGGCTCCGGCGTGCCGGCGAACAGCCGGTTGGCGCGCTCGCTCATTCGTCGCGCTCGCCCGACTCGTACAGGGTCTCGCGACCCATGCGGTCCAGGATCAGCTCGGCGGTCCAGGGCAGCATCAGCGCGCCGCAGCGCGAATCGCGATAGAGCCGCTCCAGTGGCAGGTCCTTGAGCATGGACTGGCCGCCGCAGGTGCGGATCGCCAGCCGGGCGATGTCGTTGGCGCCTTCCATCACGCTGTAGTGCGCAGCGTACAGCCGCATGCGCGCATCCTTCCCCGGGCTGGCGCAGGCTTCATGAATCACGCGCCAGAAGATCGAGCGCATGTTCTCCAGCTGGATGCGCATCTGCGCTACGGCGATCTGCTTGGTGGGATACATGCGGCGCTTCACCTGCGGCTGGCCCGGCACTTCGCCGCGCAGGTACTGCACGGTGAAATCGTAGGCGGCCTGCGCCACGCCGAGATAGGTCGGCGAGAGCGTGAAGAACATGGCTGGCCAGGTCTGCGCCGCTTTGTAATAGACGCCGCGCGGCATCAGCTGCTCCTGGTCGGCGACGAACACATCCTTGAGCAGCAGCGTGCGCGACACCGTGCCGCGCATGCCCATCGGATCCCACTCGCCGGTCACGGTAAGGCCTTCGGCCTTGCCTGGCACCGCGATGTAGAGCGTGTCGCGCATATCGGCCGAATGGTCCGCGCACGCCTCCGTGCAGAGGATCCCGTAGTAGTCCGCCGCGCCCGACAGCGATGCAAAGATCTTGCGGCCATTGAGCACCCAGCCGCCGTCCACCTTGCGCGCGCTGGTGCCGAAGGGCGCGCGCCCGGCCGCGGCGGCCGAGCCCTCCGAGAAGGGCTGAGCGTAGATCGCGCCGTCCTTCACCACGCGCGCGAAGTGCAGCTCGCGCCGGGCCTCGTGCTCGCCGCGCTGCTCCGGCGTCATGGCAATGCCGTCGGCGAGCATGCCGGTCCACATGGTGGAACAGATATGCATGTTGTAGGTCAGCGCGGTGGCGCCACAGAAGCGGCCAATCTCCGCGCCCACCATGCAATACGTGGCGAAGTCCGCGCCCTCTCCGCCGAACGCGCGCGGCACGCACAAAGCCAGCAGGCCGGTCTCGCGCAAATCATCATAGTTGGCAAAGGGAAAGCTGGCCTCGCGGTCCCACCGCGCCGCGCGCGGGGCGAAGCGCTCGCGGCCGAGCCGGTTGGCGAGCGTCAGCAGGMRCTCCTGCGCCTCGGTGAAATCGGCGCTGCCGACGGCGGGGATGAAGTCCAGTGGCATGATCGTGTCTCCCGGGCATCGGCCACGCACGTGGCGATGCCTCGATGTTCTTGTGGATTCAGTGCAGCGGGGATTGCAGCGGGAAGTGCAGCGGGAAGCGCCGCCCCAGGAAGCCGAGCACGGCGGCATTGAAATCCGCCGGGCGCTCCATGCAAGCCAGGTGGCCCACAGCGGGCAGGCACAGGTACTCGGCGCCAGCGATCTTCTGCGCCATGCGCTCCATCACGGCGGGCGCGGCGTTGGCGTCGTGCTCGCCGGCCAGCACCAGCACCGGCACGGTGATGCGCGCCAGCACTTCGCGCCGGTCAAAGCGCACCAGTGCCTGCAGGGCGGCGCGATAGGTGTCGGGCGGCACGGCCGCCATCACGCTGGCGGCGAACGCCACCGCGCGAGGCTCGGCCTGMGGCGCGACCATGGCACGCACCAGCCCGTTGGCCATCTCCGCCATGGTCTTGCCGGCATCGAGCGGCGCCGTGCGCGCGGCCACGAAATCGCGTTGCCACTGGCCATCGGCCTTGCCGAATGCGGGCGACGTACCGGACAACACCATGCCGTCGATCAGTCCAGGCATGGCTGCGTAAGCTTCCTGCGCGACCATGYCGCCCATGCTGTGGCCTAGCAGCACCACGCGCCGGCCCGCATCGCGCTCGGCCTGCAGCACCGGCTGCAAGGCTCGCGCCAGCCCGGCGAAATCACAGGGATCGATCATGGCACTGTCGCCGTAGCCAGGCATGTCCCAGGCCACCGCGCGATAGCCCGCTTRCACCAGCGCGGCGATCTGCGAAGGCCACGCGGCCTTGCCGCCGCCGATGCCATGCAACATGACGACGGCCACGGGGCCGGTGCCCTGCGCGATGGTGGACATGCCATTGGCATGGGTCTGGGTCTGGGTCGTGCCAGGATTCACGTTCTCGGTCATGCGCTTGCCTTGTTGTTTGTTTGGGCCGCCTCGGGCGTGGCCGGGCCGGCGAGCCGGCCCTCATCCACCTCGCCCACGCCGTCGAGCGTGATCGTGCAGTTGCGCAGCGGCAGGTCGAAGTGGCCCAGCGTGTGGCGGCCGGCGACCTCGTTGGCGCCGGTGGAGTAGAGGAAGTTGCCGGCAAAGGCGCGCAGCTCCGTGCCGTTGCAGTCGCGCTTGTCGTAGAACGTCATCGCATCCCAGCGGGCCTGCGGGTTCAAACCCCAGCCCACGTGCGAAACCGCGTAGGCGTCGCGCGTGCCTTCGCGGTCGGCCCACGCCGCGTAGTAGCCGCGCATCATGTCGGCATCCATGCCCTGCCCTTCGATGCCGACCATGTAGTCATCCTCGATATGGCAGACGATGGTGTCGCGCAGGTAGGTCTTGAAGGTCAGKTTGACGTCGCCCGGCGCGAGCACCAGCGTGCCGTTGACCTGCCCGCCGGCGGGGAAGGCCAGGCACAGGCCGCCCGGCCAGTGCGCAACCTGGCCTGGCTTGTTGCAGTAGCCCCAGACGCCGCCTACGCGCGCGCTTGCGAGCCCGACGCGCAGCTCGGTGCCGGCGGCCGAATGCACGCGCATCTCGCCTGCGCCGCGCAACCGTTTCATGGCCGCGCGCACGCTGCTCTCCAGCGCTGGATCGGGCAGGCAGCGCTCCAGGATCTCGGGATGTTCGTTGCTGACCATCAGCAGGCGCGGCACGATGCCGTCGGCGCCTTTGAGGATCAGCGGGAGTTCGGGCGCATGCAGCAAGCCCTCCACGGTGCAATCGATCACCAGGTGGCAGCGCTGCAAGGCGGCCACCACCGGRGCGAGTTGCTGCAAGGCATCGCTGGCGCCGGTGGAACGCACGGGCGCGGGGGCGGCAAGCGCCGGGGACGGCACCCGGATGCGTACGGGCGTGGCGCCCAGCGATTGCACCGCCAGTTCAGCCAACTCCACATTGACGCGTCGGGATTGGGACTCCGTTACAATCCCAACCACTTCCTGGGCGGACAGGGCGCACAGTTCAAGGGTGCGCCGAAAAGCCGCCAGCCAGCGGTGCTCGATTTGCTCGATGAGCATAGGTCTCCTCCTGGTGCGATCTGCTGCGGTCCTGGCAGGGTCCCGGGGGAATGGCTTTGGTGCGCCAGCCCACCGATGCCTCCTGCCGGACGCATTAGCTTTGTGCTTGTGATTCTTGTCGCTGGCGCAAATAATATATGAAATTTCATGGATCCCAGTGGAGCCCGCGCTATGGGCATGCCTGAGGCCACGCCAAGCATCATCGGCAAGGCCGCTTCTCCCGATTTCGATACGCTGCACTTCCGGCGCACGCTGTCACAGTTCGCCACTGGCGTGACGGTGATCACCACCCGCGCGGGCCCTGGCTCGCCGCCGGGCGCGCCGTTCGTGGGCATTACCGCCAGTTCGTTCAACTCGGTCTCGCTCGATCCGCCGCTGGTGCTGTGGAGCATGGCTACGCGCGCCAACAGCCTGCCGATGTTCCGCGACGGCTCGCACTACATCATCAATGTGCTGTCGGCCTCGCAGCTGGACCTGTGCCAGCGCTTCGCCACGCTCAAAGGCGACCGCTTCGCTGGCGTCGACTACCGCCTGTCCGAGAACGGCCTGCCGATCCTGGCCAACGCGCTGGCCTGGTTCGAATGCCACAACCGCAGCCGCTACGACGAGGGCGACCACGTCATCTTCGTGGGCGAGGTGGAGCGCTGCGGCGTGCACGACAACGCGGGCAACCCGCTGGTGTTCCACGACGGCCGCTTTGCCACCACCGATCCGCTGACGGACTGAAGTCCGGGCACAGCACATGAAGGATTCGCCCAAGCCGGCCCCGGCGGCCCCAGACGCCTTTGTAGATGGCTACCTGCCCTATCTGCTGGCGCGGGCCAGCCACCTTGTGTCGGGCGAGTTCCACCGGCAGGTCGAGGCAGCCGGGTTCTCCGTGCCCGAATGGCGCGTGCTGGCCACGCTGGCCGACCGGCCAGACTGCACCATCGGCGCGCTGGCCGATATCACGCTCACCAAGCAACCCACCCTGACCAAGCTGATCGACCGCATGGCCGCCGACGGACTCGTCACGCGGCGCAACGGCGCCCTGGACCGCCGCCATGCGCTGGTATCGATCACCGCGCGCGGCCGCAGCCGCGCCCGCGCCTTGCTAGACCAGGCCGCCGCCCACGAGCAACAAGTGCTGGATGACTTTGGCGTCGCGCAGGGCAATCAGCTCAAGGACACCTTGCGCCGCCTGATCGCGCTGCACGCGCTGCGCTGAGTGCCGGCAGCGTTCAGGGCCGCGGCTCGCTCTTGACGACCGCTAGCGGCGAGCCATCGGTCTTGATCCTTTGCAGCACGATGTTCGAGCGGATATCCATCACGCCCGGCGTGCGGTAGAGCCGGTTCACGATGAAATCCGAGTAGTGCTTGAGGTTGCGCGCCTGCACGGTCAGGATGTAATTGCTGTCGCCGGTGATGATGTAGGCCGACACCACTTCAGGCCAGGATTGCACCGCCGCGTTGAAGGTATCGTGCCAGCCTTCGGTTTCGGGGCGCATCGACACCTGCACGATCGCCTCCAGTTCCAGGCCGAGCCGCTCGGCGTCGAACCACGCCCGGTAGCCGCCGATCACACCGTCCTCCTCCAGCAAACGCACGCGCCGCAGGCAGGCCGAAGGCGACAGCGMCACGCGGTCGGCCAGGTCCTGGTTGCTGATGCGTCCGTTCTCCTGGAGGCAGGTCAGGATGCGCAAATCGATGGGATCCAGGTTCATTTCGCAGATTCTTCCATAATTCTCTTCGTAGATGAAATTCTATGCGAAAACCAACGGAATCCACGGGCCAATTCGCAAGCCTCTTGCCCGTAATATTGACTATCATGCCGTCATCCGCTCCGCGATGAGCCTTGGAACGCCGCTCCCAGGCGTCAGCCCCCGATGACGACCCGCCCCACCCCCGATACCTACGATAGGCCGCGCCAGCTCTGGGACATCAGCCCCGCGCTCTCGCCCGACACGCCAGTGTGGCCGGGCGACACGCCGTTCCAGCTCGAGCGCAACTGGCAGATCGACGCCCACTGCCCCGTCAATGTCGGGCGCATCACCTTGTCGCCCCACACCGGCGCCCATGCCGATGCGCCGCTGCACTACGCCGCCGACGGCGCGCCCATCGGCGCGGTGGACCTGGCGCCCTACCTCGGCCCGTGCCGGGTGATCCATTGCATCGGCGCGGCCCCGCTGGTCGAGCCCCGCCACATTGAACATGCGCTGGCAGGCGTACCGTCGCGTGTGCTGCTGCGCACTTACCAGCAAGCACCGCTGGCAACGTGGGACCCGGACTTCTGCGCGGTCGCGCCGGAAACCATCGCGTTGCTCGCAGAGCACGGCGTGATGCTGGTCGGCATCGATACGCCCTCGCTGGACCCGCAGGAATCCAAGACCATGGCCGCGCACAACATGGTGCGCCGGCATCGCCTGGCCATCCTCGAAGGCCTGGTGCTCGACGCCGTGGCCGAGGCCGACTACGAACTGATTGCCTTGCCGCTGCGCTTCGCCGGACTCGATGCAAGCCCGGTGCGTGCCGTGCTGCGCAGCCTGGCCTGAACGATCGCACTGAACGACCCGAACCCAACCTCCCCCCAGGAAACCTCTCACACATGACCGCACTGACTCGCGAGCAATGCCTCGCCCTCGACCAAGAAGATGCGCTGCGCCACCTGCGCGACCAGTTCGCGCTCCCGGCGGGCGTGATCTACCTCGATGGCAACTCGCTGGGCGCGCGCCCGCGCAGCGCCGCGGCACGCGCCGCCCAAGTGGTGAGCGAAGAATGGGGCACGGGACTGATCCGCAGCTGGAACACGGCCGGCTGGTTCGAACTGCCCCAGCGCCTGGGCAATATGCTGGCACCGCTGGTCGGCGCCGGCGAGGACGAAGTCGTGGTGACCGACACCACCTCCTCCAACCTGTTCAAGGTGCTGGCGGCCGCGCTGCGCGTGCAGCAAACCCGCGACCCGAAACGCAAGGTGATCGTATCGGAAGCCAGCAACTTCCCCACCGACCTCTACATCGCACAGGGGCTGGCCGACCTGCTGCAGCAAGGCTATTCGCTGCGCCTGGTGAATGCGCCCGAGGAGATCGATGCGGCGGTGGACGCCGACACCGCCGTGTTGATGCTGACCCATGTCAACTACAAGACCGGCGAAATGCTCGACATGGCCAGCATGACCGAGATGGCGCATGCCCGCGGCGCGCTCACGGTGTGGGACCTGGCCCACTCGGCCGGCGCCGTGCCCGTGGCGCTCAAGGCATCGGGTGCGGACTACGCGGTCGGCTGCACTTACAAGTACCTCAACGGCGGCCCCGGCTCGCCCGCCTTCCTGTGGGTCGCGCCCTCGCTGCGCGATGCCTTCTGGCAACCGCTGTCAGGCTGGTGGGGCCATGCCGCGCCGTTCGCGATGGAACCCGGCTACCGCCCGCGCGAAGGCGTAGCGCGCTTCCTGTGCGGCACCCAGCCCATTGCCTCGCTGGCCTTGGTCGAATGCGGGCTTGATATCTACGCCCAGACCGACATGGCAGCGCTACGCGCCAAGTCGCTGATGCTGACCGACCTCTTTATCGCACTGGTGGAAGCACGCTGCGCTGCGCACCCGCTCGAACTAGTGACCCCTCGCACCCATGCGCGCCGCGGCAGCCATGTGAGCTTTGCCCATCCGGACGGCTTTGCCGTGGTGCAGGCCCTGATCGAGCGCGGCGTGATCGGCGACTACCGCGAGCCACGCATCGCGCGCTTTGGCTTCACGCCGCTGTACACCAGCTTCACCGATGTCTGGGACGCAGTGGAAATCCTGCGCGACGTACTCGACAGCGGTACCTACAAGGCCGAGCGTCACCAGACGCGCGGCCTGGTGACCTGAGCAGGAGAGCGCCATGAGCAACCACAAGGGATGCCCGATGTCGGGCGCAGGCGCCACCGAGACCGGCGATGCCAGCTGGCACGACGCCCAGATGGATTTCGCCAAGGACATGAGCTATGGCGATTACCTGGCGCTGGACCAGATTCTCAACGCCCAGCACCCGCTCTCGCCCGAGCACAACGAGATGCTGTTCATCGTGCAGCACCAGACCAGCGAGCTGTGGATGAAGCTCGCGCTGCACGAGCTGCGCGCCGCGCGCGAATGCGTGCGCCAGGACCAGTTGCCGCCTGCCTTCAAGATGCTCACGCGCGTCTCGCGCATCATGGAGCAACTGGTGCAGGCGTGGAGCGTGCTGGCGACGATGACGCCGCCGGAGTACTCGGCGATGCGTCCTTACCTCGGGATGTCGTCTGGTTTCCAATCGTTCCAGTACCGCGAGATCGAATTCATCCTCGGCAACAAGAACGCGGCCATGCTGCGTCCGCATGCGCACCAGCCGCAACACCTGGCGCTGGTGGAAGAAGCCCTGCGCACGCCGTCGCTGTATGACGAAGCGATCCTCCTGATGGCGCGGCGCGGCTTTGCCATCGATGCGGCCTGCATCGAGCGGGACTGGACCAAGCCGGCCGGCGAGAACGCCTMGGTGGAAGCGGCATGGCTGGAGGTCTATCGCCGGCCAGAGGCGCACTGGGAACTGTATGAACTGGGCGAGAAGTTCGTTGACCTGGAAGATGCGTTCCGGCAGTGGCGCTTTCGCCATGTCACCACCGTCGAACGCGTGATCGGCTTCAAGCGCGGCACCGGCGGCACCGAAGGCGTCAGCTACCTGCGCAAGATGCTTGACGTGGTGCTGTTCCCGGAGTTGTGGAAGCTGCGCACGGATCTGTAAGCAGGCAGAAGCGGACAGAAGCGGGCCGTATTGGCAACGCGACACCGGCCAAGGCGGGTGTCGCGTTGCTTCAGAGCACCGGGTCCGACAGCCGCGCCGCCAGCGCGCGCAAGGCCGGCGCCAGCTTGTCGTGGAACACCGCTTCCTCGACCGAGCCATAGGACGCACTGCAACTCAGCATGTGCAGCTCCTTCTCCCCCACCGGACGAAATGCCACCGCGCATGCGTGGATGGCCGGGTGCCAGTCGCGGAACGACGCCGCATAGCCCAGGGTAGACGCCTGCTCCACCGTGGCACGCATGGCCGCCTCCTGGGTTTTCCACTGTTCGGGATAGGCCAGGGCAAACTCCGCCAGCACCCGCTCGCGCTTGGCTGCCGGCAAGGCCGCCAGGTAAGCGCGGCCCATGGAACTCGACACCAGCGAGAGCCGCGACCCCACTCCCAGCCCCAGCATCACGCCCGCATCGTTGCGGATCGATTCAAGATAGATCACCTCCATGCGCTCGCGCTTGCCCAGCGAGACCGACACCCCATAAGCCTGGGCGAACGCCAGCATGTGCGGACGCGCCAGCGTCACCACATTGGACGCGGACAGGTAGGAATAGCCTAGCGCCAGCACACCGGCATCGAGTGCGTACTTGCCCAGGCTATCGTCGTAGCGCAGGTAGCCCAGCTGCACCAGCGTGCCGGCCAGCCGGCTCACGGTGGCTTTGGGAAAGCCCGTACGGCGCACGAAATCCTGGTTGCCCAGCATCGACTCGCCAGTGCGAAAGCAACGCAGCAACTCAAGGCCGCGCGCCAGCGCGGCAACGAAATTGGGATCGCTTTCGCGCGGTGTGGCGTTGGCGGCATCCGCCGCAGGCGTGGCTTGCGATTCAGTAGCCAAAAGTGATCTCCGCGGATTGGATGGAGGCAGCACGCCCTATTGCATGGATCGCGCATTGCGATATACTACATCATCGGAACAAAGTTCCGCAATGCGGAACCGCAAAAGCACCTCGGCGGACCGCGGAATACGCCGATACTTCCTGAATTCAGGGCTGGCTCGCGAGGCCGCCCATCCCGATCCGCACTAGACCTGCACTACCGAAGGAGACCTACATGGCTGCCAACGCCGAATTCCACTGGGCCGACCCCCTCTTGCTGGACGACCAGCTGAGCGCCGACGAGCGCATGGTGCGCGATGCCGCCCTGGCCTATTGCCAGGACAAGCTCGCCCCGCGCGTACTGCAATCGTTCCGCAATGAGAAGACCGACATCGAGATCTTCCGCGAGATGGGCGAACTCGGCCTGCTCGGCCCCACCATTCCCGAGGAATACGGCGGCCCCGGCCTGAACTACGTGGCCTACGGCCTGATCGCGCGCGAAGTGGAGCGGGTGGATTCGGGCTATCGCTCGATGATGAGCGTGCAGTCGTCGCTGGTGATGGTGCCCATCCACGAATTCGGCAGCGAAGCGCAAAAGCAGAAATACCTGCCTAAGCTCGCTACCGGCGAGTGGATCGGCTGCTTCGGCCTGACCGAGCCGAACCACGGCTCCGACCCGGGCTCCATGATCACGCGCGCCAAGAAGGTTGCAGGCGGCTATGAGCTGTCCGGCGCCAAGATGTGGATCACCAACTCGCCCATCGCCGACGTATTCGTGGTGTGGGGCAAGCTGGTCGGCGACGACGGCAAGGAAGCGATCCGCGGCTTTATCCTCGAAAAGGGCTGGAAGGGCCTGTCTGCACCTGCCATCCATGGCAAGGTTGGCCTGCGCACCTCGATCACCGGCGAAATCGTCATGGACCAGGTGTTCGTGCCGGAAGAGAACCTGATGCCCGGCGTGTCCGGCCTGAAGGGTCCGTTCACCTGCCTGAACTCGGCCCGCTACGGCATCGCCTGGGGCGCCCTGGGCGCTGCCGAGTTCTGCTGGCATACCGCGCGCCAGTACACGCTGGACCGCAAGCAGTTCGGCCGCCCGCTGGCCGCCAACCAGCTGGTGCAAAAGAAGCTGGCCGACATGCAGACCGAGATCACGCTGGGCCTGCAAGGCTGCCTGCGCCTGGGCCGCATGAAGGACGAAGGCACCGCCGCGGTGGAAATCACCTCGATCATGAAGCGCAATTCCTGCGGCAAGTCGCTGGACATCGCCCGCGTGGCGCGCGATATGCTCGGCGGCAACGGCATCTCGGACGAGTTCGGCGTGATCCGTCACGTGGTCAACCTCGAAGTGGTCAACACTTACGAGGGCACCCATGACATCCACGCGCTGATCCTGGGCCGCGCCCAGACCGGCATCCAGGCGTTCTTCTAAGACACGCCGCCCGGGCCCGCCCGCTCTCTCGCCAGAAATAAAAATGGCCCGGCTGCAAAGCCGGGCCAAGCACACTACCAAGGAGAGACGACGGGCGAGCCCATCGTTGTACAACACCGGTCAGCCGGCCCGGCGCTACGCGCCCCGGCCGGCCGCTTGCTTACTTGTTGGGTTGCGGCGTCAGCCGCAGGTAAGGCCGAATGGCCTTGTATCCCTTCGGAAATTTCTGCTTTATCACGTCCTCGTCCTTCAGCGAGGGCACAATCACGACATCCTCGCCGTCCTGCCAGTTGCCAGGCGTGGCGACGCTATGGTTGTCGGTGAGCTGCAGAGAATCGATCACCCGCAGGATCTCATTGAAGTTGCGCCCGGTGCTGGCCGGGTAGGTGATGGTCAGCCGCACCTTCTTCTTCGGATCGACCACAAACAGCGAGCGCACCGTCAAGGTCTCGTTCGCATTGGGGTGAATCATGTCGTACAACTCTGAAACCTTGCGCTCGCCATCGGCGATGATGGGGAAATTGACCGTGGTACCCTGGGTCTCGTTGATATCCTTGATCCACGCGCGATGGGACTCGACAGGATCGACCGACAGTGCGATGACTTTGACATTGCGCTTGGCAAAATCACCCTTCAGCTTCGCCGTCAGGCCGAGTTCGGTCGTGCAGACCGGTGTGAAATCGGCCGGGTGCGAGAAAAGCACGCCCCAGCTGTCGCCCAGCCATTCATGAAAGCGGATCGGGCCTTCACTGGAATCCTGTTCGAAATCCGGCGCGATATCACCGAGACGTAGAGCCATGCGGGTCTCCTCAAGAGGCAAAATAGGGTTGAACCAGTCTAGTGCGATTGCGATCCAACCCAAACGAATATAAAGTCACTACAAAATCACCTTTTTGTATTAAGACCTTTGTTAAGACCTTTGTCCTGCGTCACAGTCCTACACGCTGTGTCGGACTCGTGGTGTTGAAACCACGGCGGTTCCCCGCATATGCTAGTAAAGAGGGCGAGAAGCTGCCCGACAACGTGCGAGGAAGGCAAAATGTCACAATCTGAAACCACCGCCCGCAAACAGGAGAAACTGATGAGCGATGTCAAGACCGTTTTGTCCGATGCCGAAGAACTGCTTAAGCAAGCGGCCTCGACCACAGGCGAGAAAGCTGCCGAGYTGCGTGAGCGCGGCATGGGCCTGCTGAAACAAGCCAAAGAAAAGGCCCAAGACCTCCAGGACGCCGTGGTCACCAAGAGCAAGGCGGCTGCACGTGCCACCGACGACTACGTCCATGACCATCCGTGGCGCGCAGTCGGCGTTGCCGCCGGCGTCGGCCTGCTGATCGGCCTTTTGCTGAACCGCAAGTAATTCGCCAGGCCGCAGGCCTCGCGCATGAACCCGAACGCCTTGCACCTGGGCCGCGGCATGTCGCGGCCCAGTGCCGGGCAACGCCCCGCCAGCGGTCCCGCACCGCTGGCGGGGTTCCCCGTCTGCAGCAGGTGCAGCGCTTCGCCGCTGCACGCCTTCGCCGGAATTGAATGAGCGACCCCACCTCTTCCCCCAAGTTTATGGATGCCCTGCGCAGCCTGGCAGGATCACTGGTGGCAATGGTGCAGACTCGCCTTGAACTTGCCAGTGTCGAACTCGCGGAAGAACGCTCCCGGCTGATGAAGATGGCCTTGCTGGCCTGTTTCGGCCTGGTGTTCTTTGGCCTGGCCATGGTGACGCTGACCGTATTGATCGCCATCGTGTTCTGGGACACCTACCGCTGGCAGGCCCTGGGCGTGCTGGTTGCGTTATACCTGGCCGCCTGCGCGATCTGCCTCGCGGTTGCCCGCCATCTGGTGCGCAATGCCCCGCCCCTGTTCGAAGCGACGCTGGCCGAGATCGATAAAGACCGGGAGATCCTGCGCCGATGAGCACACCACACACCCCAGGCGAGCCGGCCGACAACGCGGCCGGCTCCGCATCCACCGCCAAAGCGCCTCGCTCGCACCAACGCCCCGTGCGTTTCGCGCGGGAGGTGCGGCTGCCCCTTGCCATTCGCAAGGAGCTGCTGATCACGCGCGCCGCGCTTGAACGCTACGACTGCGCCCAGGCGCTCCATCACGTCCGTGGCAGCGCGACCCGCCTCGGCCGTTTCAGCACCTGGCTGCCGCGCATGACCCGGCCCGCCTCCTGGCTCAAGCTGCTCGGACTCGCCAAGGACTACCCGCTGCTCAGCTCAGCCGTGTCCCTGGCGCTGCCGCTGCTGCGCAAGACCCCGGTGCTGCGCTGGGGCTGGAAGCTGTCCAAGCTCGGCGCGCTCGCCGCAGCCGGCTACTGGGCCTACGAGACTTTTCAGAAAAGCTCCGTCCAGGATGCCCGCAAGACCCCGTCCGACACCGTCGACACAGGCTTCCGCGACCCGCTGGTGCGTTAGCACCGCGATACGCCATGCAAGGYCGCCACCTGCGCCGGCCTTGCCTGCCGAGGGCCTGCCATACGGCAATGAAGGCAATGAGCGCCACGCGCCGCGGCGAGCCGCCGTACGCCACCATAGCGGCGCGCGCTCCAACGCTTTTTCGACGCAAGGTGACAGCGCAATGACCCAACGAGTGGAAATGCAGCAAAAGGCGTTCTACCTGCTGCTGGCAGTAGTGTCGATCGCCTTCTKCTTCGTCCTGCAGCCCTTCTTCGGCGCCGTGTTCTGGGGCGCCATTCTGGCCATCATCTTCACGCCGCCCAACAACTGGCTGACCCGGCGCATGGGCGGCCGGCGCAACCTGGCATCACTGGCCACACTGACACTGTGCCTGCTGATCGTCGTGCTGCCGCTGATCTTTGTCACCGGCGCCCTGATCCAGGAAGGCAGCACCGTCTACCAGCAGATCAAGTCCGGCCAGCTCAATTTCGGCGCCTACTTCCAGCAAGCCTTGCACGCCCTGCCGCCGTCGGTGACAAGGGTGCTCGGCCGCTTCGGCCTGACCGATATCAGCGACCTGCAGCAAAAGCTCACTGCGGGGGCCGCCCAGGCCAGCCAGATCATCGCCGCGCAGGCGCTCAGCATCGGGCAGAACACATTTCAGTTCGTGGTCAGCTTTGGCGTGATGCTGTACCTGCTGTTCTTCCTGCTGCGCGATGGCCCGCAGCTTTCCAAGATCATCATGCGGGCGATCCCGCTGAGCGAGCCGCACAAGCAGCACCTGCTGCGCAAGTTCACCACCGTGGCCCGCGCCACCGTCAAGGGCAACATCGCCGTGGCCGCGGTGCAAGGCGCGCTGGGCGGCCTGGCCTTCTGGTTCCTCGGTATCCAGGGCTCGCTGCTGTGGGGTGTGCTGATGGGCTTCCTGTCGCTGCTGCCCGCGGTAGGCGCCGCACTGATCTGGGGACCGGTGGGGATCTACTTCCTGCTGACCGGCGACGTGGGCAAGGGCTCCATCCTGATCGGCTTCTGCGCGGTGGTGATCGGCGCGGTGGACAACGTGCTGCGCCCCATCCTGGTCGGCAAGGACACCCGCATGCCCGACTGGGTGGTGCTGATCTCCACGCTGGGTGGCATGGCACTGTTCGGGCTGAGCGGCTTCGTCATCGGCCCGCTGATCGCCGCGCTGTTTATCGCCAGCTGGGACCTGTCCACATCCACGCGGGAAGAAATCGAGCGCCGGGACGCCGCGCACGACAAGGACCCGACGCCGCCCGCACCGTCCGAAGGCACTACCGGGCAAGCCGCGCGTACGGATTGAGCCCTGCCGCCGTTTGCCGGCCCCAAACACACCAAGGAGTGAGCATTGCGTCAGGACAACCCATCAGCCGGTGCACAGGCGCCGGCAAAGGTGAAGCACTACAGCGTACGTGAACTGTTCCGCAAGCCGGACCGCTCCCAGTTCTCGATCTCGCCGGATGGCCGCCACCTGTCTTTCCTCGCCCGGTACCAGGGCCGCCAGAACGTCTTCGTGCAGGCCATCGACGCAGATGGCAACCTGCTGGGCGAAGCCCGGCCGCTGACCGGCGAGAGCGAGCGCGACCTGCCCTTCCACACCTGGAAAGGCAACGCACACATCCTGTATGCGAAGGACTTTGGCGGCGACGAGAACTTCCACGTGCTGTCGGTGCCGATCGACGGCGGCGAACAGGTCGACCTGACCCCTTACCCGGGCGTGCGCGCGGAGATCATCGACGATCTCGAGGACGACGACCGCCATATMCTGCTGTCGCACAACAAGCGCGACCCGGAAGTATTCGACGTGCTGCGCGTCGATGTCGTCACGGGCGAGTCGGTGCAGATCGCGGAAAACCCGGGCAACGTGATGAGCTGGGGCACCGACCACGCAGGCCGCCTGCGGGTAGCGACCGCCAGCGACGGCGTGAACACCACCCTGCTCTACCGCGATACCGAGGACGAGCCTTTCCGCCCGATCCTGACCACGGCATCGCCGCGTGCTGACCGCCGCCTGGTACACCGACTGGAAGACACACCGCCATTTCTTCGACGCCCACGCCGAGCAGATCCATGCCGACCTGGAGCGGCAACTGCCGGGCTACGAGCACCACGTCACCAGCATCACGCGCGACGAGACCCGCATGATCGTCTCCGCGTCGAGCGACAAGACCACCGGCACGCGCTTCCTGTACGACAGCGGCACGCAAAAGCTGGTCACGCTAGGCAAGGTGCAGCCCTGGCTGGATGAAGCCGACATGGCCGGCATGCAGCCAATCCGCTTCACCTCACGCGACGGCCTGCAGATCCACGGCTACCTGACGCTGCCGGTGGCCAGCGCGGGAGAACCTGTGCCGCAAGGCCTGCCGCTGGTGGTCAACCCGCACGGCGGCCCGTGGACGCGCGACGTATGGGGCTTCAACCCCGAGGTGCAGCTGCTGGCCAATCGCGGCTATGCCGTGCTGCAGATCAACTTCCGCGGCTCCACTGGCTACGGTCGCGCATTCTGGGAGGCGAGCTTCAAGCAGTGGGGCAAGACGATGCAGCACGATATCGACGACGGCGTCGACTGGCTCGCCGCGCAAGGCATCGTGGACCCTAAGCGCATCGCGATCTACGGCGCCAGCTATGGCGGCTATGCAACGCTGGCGGGCGTTGCCTTCACGCCGGAGCGCTACGCCGCGGCCATCGACTATGTCGGCGTATCGAACCTGTTCACGCTGCTGGAGACCATTCCCGCGTACTGGAAACCGATGCTCGACATGCTGTACGAGATGGTCGGCAACCCCAACGTGGAAACCGAGCGCCAAGCCCTGCACGATGCCTCGCCGGTGTTCTTCGCGGACAAGATCCGCACGCCGCTGCTGGTGGCGCAAGGCGCCAACGATCCGCGCGTCAAGCAAGCGGAGAGCGACCAGATCGTCCAGGCGCTGCGCTCGCGCGGCGTGGATGTGGAATACCTGCTAAAGGAAAACGAGGGCCACGGCTTCCACAACGAGGAAAACACCTTCGACTTCTACGAAGCCATGGAAGCGTTTCTCGCCAGGCACTTGGTCAAGGAAGGCTAATTTGCGACGGCTCCGCGCCTGATGTTCGGGCGCGGAGCATGAAACAAAAAAGGCGTAGCGGTTGCCCGCTACGCCTTTTCGCAATGCTGGTGGGTCGTGCGTGACTCGAACACGCGACCAACGGATTAAAAGTCCGCTGCTCTACCGACTGAGCTAACGACCCGGAAAAACTGAAGCCGCGATTATAGGAATATCTTGGCCCTAAAGTCAACCTTTTAACACGAACTACTCACGAACTACTCGTGCTAGATCATGCGCTCAAGGCGCCATATCTGGTAGTGGAAGCCCAGCACCGAGCCAAGCAGGATGCCGGCCAGCGCGATAAACGAGCCAATCGCCAGCGTGGATACGCCTGACAGCCCCTGGCCGATGGTGCAGCCCAGCGCGGTCACGCCACCCACGCCCATCAGGATGCCACCGACCAGATGATTGCCGACGTCCTCGGCGTTGCCAAAGCCTTCCCAGCGAAAGGTGCGGGTCACCAGTGCGTACGCAGCGGCGCCGGCCACCACGCCGAACACGCTGACGATGCCGATKGTCAGCACCTTGCTCTTGTCGCTGAACATCATCAGCCAGTCAAGCGTGTAGGCGTAGGGAGCGACAAAACTCAGGCTCTCCATACGGCCGCTGTTGCTGGCAACGAACAGCTCCTCGAGCGTATTGGGATCCTCAGCGACGTAGCCGAGATGCCCGGACACGTACCACATGGCCACGATGATCAGGCCCACGGCCAGGCCACCAAGCAGGTTATCGAAGGTACGGAAGCCGCGTCCAGCCAGCGCCCAGATCACCAGCACCCCGCCCACCACCAGCGCGATGCCGACTTGCAGGGTGGCGCGCGCCATGCCGCTGGCGTGCGCCAGCACGGAGGGCAGATCCTGCGTGGTGGGCAGCGTGAGCGCCACGGCATCGACGGTGTTCACGCGAATCACGCCAAACAAGCCGCGCAGCGTCATATAGGCCGACAGCCCCAGGAAGACGAAGACCACCAGCGACTTCAGGTTCCCCGCGCCGATACGCACCAGCGTCTTGCTGCCGCAGCCCGAGGCCAGCACCATGCCGAAGCCGAACATCAGCCCGCCCACCAGGGCGGAGAGCCAGCTGAGCTTGCTGGCGGCATAGATGGTCTTGGTGGGATCGATGTAGCCGCCCGCGGCCAGCGCGGCGGTGCCGATCATGGCCACGCCGATGGCCAGCCCCCACATGCGCATGCGGGTCCAGTCGCCCATATTGACGATGTCGGAGACCGCGCCCATGGTGCAGAAGTGYGTGCGCTGAAGCACGGCCCCAAACAGGAAGGTCAGGATGAAGGTGCTAGCCAGTATGGTACGGCTGAGCGCGGCAATATCGATTTCGGGCATGGGTGTCCGGCGGGGGAAGCGGAACGCGTGGGTGCGCGCAAGCGCGCTGGTGGCAACGGCAACTGTCAGGCCGCGCCCTGGTAGCGGGTGGGATCGGGCACGCCAGCGGCCTCGAAGCCCGCGCGGCGGATGCGGCAAGAGTCGCACACGCCACAGGCCCGGCCGTCGTCGTCGGCCTTATAGCACGACACCGTCATGCCGTAGTCCACCCCGAGCTTGAGGCCGGCGCGGATGATCTCGCCCTTGGTCATGTCGATGATGGGCGCGTGCACGCGGATGCGCTCGCCTTCGACGCCAGCCTTGGTGGCCAGGTTGGCAAGCGCCTCGTAGGCGKACACGTACTCGGGCCGGCAATCCGGATAGCCGGAGTAGTCGACCGCGTTGGCACCGAAGAACAGGTCACGGCCGCCGACGGCCTCGGCCCAGCCCAGGGCCAGCGACAGCATGATGGTGTTGCGGGCGGGCACGTAGGTCACCGGAATGCCGCCGACGGCACCGTCCGTAGGCACCTCAAGGCTATCGTCGGTCAGCGCGGAGCCGCCGAAGCGGCGCAGGTCCAGGTCGATGATCTCGTGGCGCACCGCGCCCAGGGCGGCGGCCACGCGCTTTGCGGCCTCCAGTTCCGAGGAGTGGCGCTGACCGTAGCGCATCGACAACGCATAGGTCTCGAAGCCCTGCGCATTGGCCATGGCAAGGACGGTGGCGGAGTCCAGGCCGCCGGAAAGCAGGACGATTGCGCGTTTTTTCATGATGGCAGGGCGCGGCGCCCGGAGGCACCACGCAAAAATCGGGGCGAATCGCGTATTTTAGCGCGACCAAGACAAAGGGCCCGCGAAAAGCGGGCCCTTTGTCTTCTGTCTGCCACCTGGGTCGCGCACCGGCGCCCCAACCTCCCGGGCGCTTACTTCAGCGTCTTGAGGCGGTTGCTCGCCGCCTGCGCGCCCTCGGTGCCGGGGTATTTGGCTACCACCTGCTCCAGGGTCTTGCGGGCCGCGGGCTTCTGGCCCGATTCGATCTGGTTGTTGGCGATGGCGATCAGCGCATCCGGCACCTTGGGGTGATCCGGATAGGCCTGTACCATGTTCTGCAGCACCGAGGTCGAGCCGCGGTAGTCCCGCTGCGCGTACAGCGAGTTGCCGAGCCAGAATTGCGCCAGTGGCACGTACGGGCTCTGCGGGTACTTCTTGATGAAGCMCGCGAACACGTTGCCGGCACCCTTGAAGTCCCCGGTCTGGAACTGCTTGAGCGCGGCATCGTACTCGGTCTTCTCGCCCGGTTGCGACAACCCTTCGCGGCCATCCACTGTGACCTGCTGCGGCTCGAATTTCTTCAGGCGCGCGTCCAGGTCCGCGTAGTAGTCCTTCTGCTGCTTTTGCAGCGTCGTCACCTCGTTCTGCAGCATCTCGTTCTGGCCGCGCAGCCGCGCCACTTCCTGGCGCAGGCCTTCGAGCTGGTTCTGCATGTCGAGCTGCGCGCGGCTGTTCTGATCGATGCGCTGCGATGCCGTCGCCTGGAAACCGTTGAACTGGTCCCGCATGTTGACGATGGCTTTGCGCGCCTCGTCATCGTCGAACACGCCAGCCCTCGCCTGTGCCAACGGCAGCAGGCTGGCGCAGGACATCGCAGCAAGCAATACCAACTTGGAGACGCGTGCTTTCATGAGATGGCTGTCCGCGGATTAGTACGTGATGTCCGCGCGGCGGTTTTCCGCCCAGGCGGCTTCGTCGTGGCCGGTTGCCTTGGGCTTTTCCTTGCCCAGGCTGACGGCTTCCATCTGGGTTTCCGGCACGCCCAGCGAGGACAGCGAGCGGCGCACGGCTTCGGCGCGCTTCTGGCCCAGTGCCAGGTTGTATTCGCTGGTGCCGCGATCGTCGGTGTTGCCCTGAATCAGGATGCGGCGGCCCTTGTTGGTGGCCAGGTACTTGGCGTGCTCCGAGAGCATGCCCTGGTAGTCGGACTTGACGCTGTAGCTGTCGAAGTCGAAGTACACGCTGCGCTTGGCCAGCGGGCTGTTCGGATCGTTCAGCGGATCACGCGACACGTCCACCGGCGCCACGGCGCGGGCGTCGGTCGAAGGCGTACCCTTGTTGCCGGCACCGGCGTTAGCGGTGTCGTCCAGCTTGACACCGGAGCTGCAAGCGCCGAGGGCCAGCAGAGCGGCGACGGCAAGGGTTTTGGTCATCATATTGGTCATGGCTAGGAACTCCTCGTTTATTGCATGAATGGTCCCCAGGACGGCTCGCGAACCTCGCCGGACTGGAGCGACAAAACCTGCCGGGTACGCCCGTCAGTGGACACTGCCGCCAGCACCGAGCGACCTCCCACCCGGGTGGCATAAAGAATGTACTTGCCGTTGGCGGCGAAGCTCGGGGCCTCGTCGTTGGCGGTGTCGGTCAGCGAGGTCACATCGCCGTTGCCGAGATCCATCAGCTGCAGCTTGAAGCCGCCGCTGCGGGTGATGTAGGCCAGCTGCTTGCCATCCGGGGAAATGCGCGGGCTCACGTTGTAGCTGCCCTTGAAGGTCACGCGCTGGGCTGCGCCGCCTTCTTCGCCGCCGGCCGGCATGCGGTAGATCTGCGGCGCACCGCCGCGATCGCTGGTGAAGTAAATGCTGCGGCCGTCAGGCGCATATTGCGGCTCGGTATCGATGGCGCTGCTGCGGGTGAGGCGCTTGAGCCCGGAGCCATCGGCGCCAACCTGGTAGATCTGGGTATTGCCGTCGCGCGACAGCGCCACCGCCAGGCGTTGGCCATCAGGCGACCACGAAGGCGCGCTGTTGTTGCCCTTTTGGTTCGACACCAGCGTGCGCTTGCCGGTCGCCAGGTCGTGCACGTAGACCACGGGCTTCTTGGCTTCAAAGGACACGTAAGCGACCTTGCTGCCATCCGGCGACCACGAAGGCGAGATGATCGGCTCGTTGCTGGTCAGCGCCACCTGAGAGTTCTGGCCGTCGGAGTCCGAGATCAGCAGCTGGAAACGCCCGCCGACCCGCGAGACATAGGACAGCCGCGTGGCAAACACGCCGCGCTCGCCCAGCAGCTTCTCGTAGATGTAGTCGGCGATCTTGTGGCCGGTCACGCGCAGCTGGTTGCCGMTGACAGTGAAGGCCAGGCCACCCAGGCTGGTGCCCTTGACGGTGTCGTAGAGGCGAAAGCGCACGTCGTACTGGCCGTTGCCGGTGGGTGTGACGCTGCCGGCCACGAAGGCATCGGCGCCGCGCGCCTTCCAGCTGCCAAGGTCGGCATTGGCGGACTCCGCCACCGTGGCGCCGCCCGGGTCGACATTGCGGAAGCGGCCGCTGCGCTGCAGGTCGCTGCGGATGATGGCGGTGAGATTTTGCGGGGCCTGAGCTTCGCCCTGGAAATTGGCCGTGGCGATGGGGAGCTGGCTGGCGCCAACGCCGGTAATTTCAACGTTCAATTGCGCCTGCGCGCTGCCGGCCGAACAAGCCAGCACCACGGCCAGCCCGGCAAACAGGGCGTGCGCGCGGGTGCCGTGCCGCTGCGCGGCCAGCCAAAGGGGGGCCCAAAGCTTTCGCATGCTGCTCCTCAATCGAGATCAATATTCATCGAGCGCGGCCGGCAAACGGGAGCCGTGGAACGGGCAAGCATGCTGAAGGCTTGTCGCATGCCCGTATCGCGTGCCCCGGGCACATTTGCCGGCTGCGTCAGGCAACCTGTCATCGTAGCGTTGGGACTGCGGTGCATCGACGTAGGTTGCAATATGTTGCAATTCGAGTGTTCCCGTGCCGTGGACATCGCCGTCCCTCTTAATCCTTAGGCTTGAAGGTGATCGTGAAGCTGGCTGGCGCCTTGCCGTTTTCGTCGCGGGGGAGCGGATCCGAGCGCTCCACGGCGCGCAGCACAGCGTTGTCCCAGCCCGAATTGCCGCTGGACTTGGACAGCCGCGCGGACATCAAGGAGCCGTCCGGCGCCAGTTGAACAGACACCACCGCGGCCGGATTGCCAGGCACGTCTTCAGTAAATACGATATTCGGCTTGACGCGGCGACGCACGCGATCCGGGTAGCCAGGCGAGGCCTTGCCGCCCGACCCCGCACCGCTGCCAGCGCTGCTGCCGACACCGCCGGCGCCGCCAACTGCCGCCCCGCCGCCGGCCATGGCCTGCAGCCGCGCCAATTCACTGTGGCGCTGGGCATTGGCGGCGGCGTCGCGCTTGGCCTTGGCATCCGCATCAGCCTTGGCTTTCGCGTTGGCCGCGGCCTTGGCTTCGGCGTTAGCCTTGGCCTTGGCTTCAGCGGCTGCCTTTGCCTTGGCGTCAGCCTCGGCGCGCGCCTTGGCATCCGCCTCGGCACGGCTCTTGGCCTCAGCTTCCTTGTGCTCGCGCTCAGCCTGCTCCTTGCGCTGCTCTTTGCGCTGCTCCTGCAGCACGGCCTGCCTGCGCGCGTCTTCCTTGCGCTGGGCTTCCTTCTTCAGCTCGTCCTTCTTCTGTTCTTCGCGGCGCAGGTCGTCCTTGTGCTGGGCATCCTTGCGGGCCGCCTCCTTGCGGGCCGCTTCCTGCCGCTCGGCTTCCTGGCGCGCGCGCAGGTCGGCCTGCTGGCGCGCCTCTTCGCGGGCGGCGGCCTCGGCCTGGCGGCGCTTTTGCTGCTGGAGGGCGATCTCGGCGTCTTCTTCGGCACGAGACCTCACCGCTGGCGCAGGAGGCGCCGGACGGGCCTGTACGATGGGCAGGGGTGCGGGAGGCGGCGGCGGTGCGGTAGTGGCCGGTATCTCATCCCAGAGCTCGGCTTCGGCGCCCACCGGGGTGCTGCTCTGCCAGTGCACGCCGAAATACAGCACGATGCCCAGCAGCAGGTGCATGAAAACCGCGAGCAGGAAGGAACGCAGGGTTCCCCGCTCCGGGGCCGGCTGATAAGGATAGGCGGCGGTTTTCATCGCGTGGGGCGGTGCTTACTTGGGCTTGACCATCAGGCCGACGCGCTTCACGCCGTCAGCCTTGAGCACTGACATGACGTCCAGCACGGCTTCGTACTTGACCGAGCGGTCGGCGGCGATCACCACCGGCTGATCGGGATTCTCGTTCTGGCGCTGATGCACGAAGTCGATCAGGCCCTGTTTGTCGAGCTTGCGCTCGAAGCTGTTGCCGGCGTTATCCTTGCCGCGCGCAGTCAGTGTGCCGTCCTCATGCACGGTCACGACGATGGGGGGCGCCTTTTGCTGCTGAGTGGCGTTGGCCACACTGGGCAGGTCAACCACGGCGGGATTCACGATCGGTGCCGCCACCATGAAAATGACGAGCAGCAC